>CAXBNH010000013.1:0-18844 GCA_963976905.1 uncultured Algibacter sp. | reverse complement strand
TAGCTATATCGGCTTCGGCTTCCACTTTTTCTAAAGTAATTCTGATGTTCTGTTGCTCTTCAACAGATAGCGTTTCAGTCACAGCTTTACCGTCTTTCAAAATAGCATCTTTTTTAACGGTGTACACAACGCCATTAACAGTAACTTCTTGTGCATTTAGGTACATGCAACATGTGGCGCACAAAACAATCATCCATTTTTTCATAATTCTTATTTTAAATTTTCAAGTGCTTGCATGGCCTCTTTTATATCTCCATCTAAATCAGAAAAACGGCCGTTCCATTTTTCTTCATCTCGCAATGATAATTTTCCAGCCTCTTTTAGTTTTTGATATTTTTCTTTTTTATCCTGTAAACGTGATTTGGCTTTTAAAATAGCATCGCGTGCATCTTCTTTAGCCTCCAGATTTTCCTCTAACTGCTCTTGTTTTTCTTCAAGTGCTTTTTGTTTTTTTTCTGCTTCTTCAATGGTTTTTTCAATACGCTTCTGTTCATTTTCCAAGGCTTCTTGTTTTTCTTCTGCAAGACGTTCAGCCTCTAAACGCTTATCCAGAGTGGCTTTTATGTTTTCTTTATCTTTTGAAGACAATTGATCGGTAACATTTTTACTTTTATTGAAAAATTTTTTCCCTTTTACTTCATAAACGGTGCCGTCTTCTGTAATAACGCGTTCGCTACTGCCACAAGATACCAGAATTACTGTTAGTATTGATAATATTAACTTTTGAAATGTCATTTTTTTATTTTTAGTGTTATCCTTTTTGGACCCGAAAGACCATAGAAGTCACAGCTTTTATGATGACTTTAACACATCACGAATCCATATATAAAAGATACTGATTATCTAAACAATATTCATTTTTTTGAGTAGAAAAGAGGCGTTCATGTTTTGGCAAACACCTGTTTTTAATGTGTAATCAAAATGAAGCTCATCATTAATGATTTCGGCATCAAAATAATGGTTCTTCACAGCATCCAATTCTTTTTCGATGTCGCACAAACTCAAATCGTGTGTGGCAATGATGCCTGTGGCGTTTGATGCGACCAGTTTTTTAACAAATTTTCGGGAACCTATCGCTTTATCTGTGCTATTGGTGCCTTTTAAAATTTCATCCAAAACTATAAAATACGGTTCTTTTTGAATGGCATCTACAATGTATTTCAAACGTGTTAATTCTGAAAAGAAATACGAACTTTCATCTGCTAAAGAATCCGTAGTTCGCATGCTTGTAATCAATTTTACTGGCGAATAATTACTGGTTTTAGCGCAAACAGGAAGCCCTACATTTGCCATCACAATGTGCAAAGATATGGTTCGCAAAAACGTGCTCTTTCCTGCCATATTTGCGCCAGTCACAATAAAAAATTGTTCATTTTCAATGATTACATCGCTATCGACTCGCTTTGTTTTGTCCAACAAAGGGTGTCCCAATCCTTCTGCATTAATGACCGCACCATTGGTTTTGATTTCTGGAAACACAAAATCAGGATGATTGTAGGCGTAGTTTCCTAATGAATTATAAGCATCGAAAAAAGACACCACGTCAAACCAATCCGCCACTTTATCGGCATGGAGCTCAATCCATTGTTCAATGTAATAACTGTATCTTAAATCCGACAGAAAAAACCCATTTCCTAAGATGGCAGAAATCAGATTATTACGATTGTCCAAACCGTCCAAAGATTTTGAAAACTCCTTAAAAACAGCAGATGCTTTTTTATCTCCCGATTGGATTTGCTGTTGTTTTTCTTTTAACAATTCCGAAGAAAAAGAAGCCTTTTCAATCAAATCCAATAAAAGGGCGTACTGCCTAAACGTATCTCTAACCTTATCGGTATTGGAGGCCAACACATTTATTTTTTTGAGATAACGCCCTGTAATTGCCAAACCAATCAATAGCCAATAGCCTATAATGGCTTGATAGTTAATAACATTAAATATGGTCAATGAAAAAATCAATAATGATGATATACTGAAAACCAAAGGAAGCCATTGCATGGTTTTTGGCAAAAACATATGATGTGTTTGCAACCAATGGATGATTTTTTTTGCGGGTGTTTCCACCGTTACCAAACTGGATGTGGCGGTATAATCTTGTCGCCATTTTATTTTATCCCGCAGTTCTTTAATGGCGTCTTGCCGTAATCCAATATGATTTATAGCATTGGCCGTTAAGACATCTGCTAGTTTTTGAGTGCCTTCGTTAATTGTAGTTCTGTTAACACATTGAAAAAAAGAACCGCGACCAAACAAATCGATATCCAAACTATAAAAATGATTGGGGTCTTGAAATTGCAAACTTTTATCCCTATCATGAAAATCGCCCGATGCTATTTTGATTTCTTCATTATTGATGTCGGCAAGAGCTTTGTTGAAAGCTCTTTGTGCTTTAACATCTGTGTATCTGGACAACAACACTGCAAAAATCACAATACCTAAAACGATTATAGAAACAGCTATTTGCCATGTATTGAAAGTCATGTAAGCCCCAAAAAATGCGCCTATGAACACAGCTAACCTTAACATACTTAAAGCCGTCATTTTTTTATACAGCTGTTGCGCTTCGGCTTGATATTTTTCTAAATGTTCGTGATAGTATTTTAAGTGATGATCCATTTCTAAAAAAGGTTTTGACATAAAGAAACAAAAAAAGCCCTGAAACAGGTCAGAGCTTTTGATAATTTATAAATACAGTATTAATCCCTGCCTCCAAAAACTTGAAGTGCCCAATAAAGTAAGGATGCAATGGCACCAATAGCAGCAACCAAATAGGTTCTTGCCGCCCATTTAAGGGCATCTTCAGAACCTTTATATTCTTCTGGAGAGACAATATTTCTGTTTTTCAACCATGCCAAGGCCCGGTTACTCGCATCATATTCCACAGGCAAGGTGATGACACTAAAAAGCGTTGCAAACGCCATCATAGTCAATCCTGCTACGGCCACATAAAAGCCCATGCCACCAATTAAATTGGTTGCCATAAGCATCAAACCTCCAAAAACAATCCATTGCGACATGCCGGAAGTGACACTTACTACAGGCACCAAAGCAGAACGCATTTTTAGCCATTCATAAGCTTGGGCGTGCTGTACGGCATGGCCGCACTCGTGAGCAGCAACTGCCGCAGCCGCTGCATTGCGCTGGTTATAAACGGCTTCACTTAAGTTAACTGTTTTATTTTTTGGATTGTAATGGTCTGTCAATTGACCTGGGGTTGAAATGACCTCAACATCGCGAATGCCGTGGTCTGCCAACATTTTTTCAGCAATTTCAGCACCACTCATACCATTGTGCAGTTGTACTTTTGAGTATTTTTCAAACTTTCGTTTTAATTGATTGCTCACCAACCAACTCACTAAGGCTATGGCGCCAATAATTATATAATATCCTATCATTTTTTAGTTTTTATTTTAACAAATTTACTTCTATTATAACAAAAAATAAGCCAAATATTAGTTAAGAAATTTTGTCAGTCATTTATTCAAAATATTCATGTAATCGACCCATTAAAGAGGGGCGTCTGTGATAATTTTCCTTTAAAAAAATGATTATGCCATTAATATCAAGTCCTTGCTTTTTAAAGGCTATTAAGGTTGTGCAAACTTCCTTGTAATAGTTTTTACCTTTATAAACATCAATATAATCTACTATTCTGCTCTTTAAAAGCTGTTCAAAAGGCTCATTATACTTTGGCAATAAAACCGCTATGTGGTGGTGGTTGAAATTTAAGTGGTTTGGGCCATAATAAAAATCCTGTTTTTCAGAAATGCTTTCAAACAACAAATCCAATTGGTTTTCCCTAAAATAAATTTCCTCTAAAGTTGCTTTATCATTTGTTTTTTCAACTAACAAAGGCCATTCGATTTTCCACGCTTCTGCTGTATATTGGCTTTTCAATATCTCATAATAATCTACCTCATTAGGATAAACCCTAAATCTTAAATTTAAAAATAAAGACTTGGCACTCTTTATGGCTAAATTCTTATCATTTGTTATTTCTGCTATTGCCAACAAATTTTCAATCCAATTAATTACAATACCCCTAGATTCCTCATTGACTTTAATACCTTCATACATACATTGTTTCGCAGCTTCATAATCTTTGTTTTCCATGAATTCATCAAACAAAATAGCTCTGAATTCTGGCAAGGCTTTGTGTTCAATTACAAACGCTTTAGCTGCTTTTTCGCCGTCAAACTTTTTAATAATATTATAGAGTTGTATGGTGTGTCTATCTATACCTATATCATAAATAGCATCTAGCAGTTCCTCTTTATGCTTGTTGGTTTCCGATACCGGTATTAAAATATCGATAAAATTGGTTTCGTAACCCCATCCATGCGTTTTTTTATCTTTAAAAAGTTTCACGAAAAAGGTGTACATATTTTTTCGTAATGCCGGTTTTAACTGTGTTGTGTTGGCTAGGTTCAATGCAATGTTCAGCGACTCATCCAAACCTTGATAAAAAAGCCCTGAAGACGTATCTGTGTATTCCAAAGGCTTTATCATGGTATCTATAATGGCTTTACAAATTTCAAAACTCGCTTCAAACATACTATTCTCATAATATTCTAAAGCGGTGTCGGCATAATCCACAACCACTCTACCTACAGAATTAGATGCAGTATAATCTATATAACCACGTCTTTTATGCTTTGTTAATACTGCTTGTATTTCTGTTTTATAAAACTGGTAAAGCTCCTGTTTTGATTGGTATTTTGGGTTGAATTTATTTTCTAAACGAAGTCTAAAATCAACATTGTCTTTCAGCTCTTGAAGGACTATTTCCTTTAATTTCGCAGCCGACAGATTTTGAACCGCTATTTCAATAGAAAACGCATTCTGCTCTATTTTCTTTTTTGAAGTCTTTTTTGAAGTCTTTTTTGTTGCTTTTCTCGACTTGGACTTTTTCAAATCCAGAACATCCTTAAGTTTTTCATAGTACAGAATGGCGATGTGTTTACAGAAAAGCGTCCTGTTATTAGGGCAGTTACAATTGACGTCAACAATAACATTATTTAAAAACATGAGTTCACTAAGATATTCGTCAGTGCCATAAACCCTCGCTTTTAAGCTGGTCGTACTGTCGTCAATCACTTCAAATTGGTCTTTCTTCCAGTAAGACAGTCCGTTTTTTAAAGCGGTTGACAAGAATTTTTGCTCTAACTCTTCTATTGGTATATTCATCTTTACCCTACAATATTCACAATTTTACCAGGAACCACAATCACTTTTTTAGGCGTTCTGCCACCAAGTTGCTCTTGGGTTTTTTCATGAGCCAAAACTATTTTCTCGATATCTTCCTTGCTCATATCCATAGGTAACTCTAAAGTAAAGCGCATTTTACCGTTGAATGAAATGGGATAATTTTTACTGCTTTCCACCAAATGGCTGGCATCAAATTCTGGGAATGGTGCTGTTGAAATGGATTCGTTATGCCCCAATTGACTCCATAATTCCTCAGCAATATGTGGCGCATACGGCGACAACAGAACCAATAGAGGCTCCAATATTTCTTTTGAAGTACATTTTTGAGCGGTCAACTCATTTACGGCAATCATAAAGTTAGATACCGAGGTGTTGAAGGAGAAATTTTCAATATCTTCTTGTACTTTTTTGATGGTTTTATGAAGCGTTTTAAGAGTCTCTTTTGTTGGTGCGGCATCGTTTACATGCAATCCATTTTTACCAACATACAATTTCCAAAGTTTTTTAAGAAATGAATGCACCCCAGTAATACCTGCCGTATTCCATGGTTTGTATTGCTCTAATGGACCTAAAAACATTTCGTATAAACGTAAACTGTCGGCACCATAATCTACAACAATATCGTCTGGATTGACCACGTTGTATTTGGATTTGGACATTTTTTCGACTTCGCGACCTACTTTATAGACATTATCTTCTAAAATGAATTCTGCTTCATTAAACTCTGGTCTCCAATTTTTGAAAGCTTCAATATCTAGTTCATCTGAAGAATTAACATATTCAACTGGAACATGTGTTGAATTAATTGGAGTCATTAAATGCAATTCATCTTTTTCTATTCTTTCAAGTAACTCTTTATCAATTTTTACTTTAACAATACCTATTGCTAATTCCTTATTCCCTTTAAGAATTTCTTTGTACTGCTCTTCAGATATAAAAACATTTTTTTTATTTATAATTACATTCTCATTTTTAATATCAACTATTGAATAGAATATATAATATGCAAAAGCACTGGTACCCAAAATCATTCCTTGGTTAATTAGTTTTTTAGCAAACTCATCCACAGGCACAACCCCTTTATCAAACAAGAATTTTTGCCAAAAACGAGAATACAACAAATGCCCTGTGGCGTGTTCGCTTCCACCAATGTATAAATCGACATCTTTCCAATAGTTCAAAGCGTCTTGGCTTGCAAACTCATTTTCATTATAAGAATCCATATAGCGGTTAAAATACCACGAGCTTCCTGCCCAACCTGGCATGGTGTTGAGTTCTAACGGATGAATGGTTTTATTATCGATTAAATGATTAGAAACCACTTCATTTTTAGACGTGTCCCAAGCCCAAACTATCGCATTTCCTAAAGGTGGTTCGCCGGTTTCGGTTGGTAAATATTTTTCAACTTCTGGCAAACGGATTGGCAAATGTTTGGCATCAATCATCTGTGGCATACCGTTTACATAATATACCGGGAATGGTTCACCCCAATACCGCTGACGGCTAAACACCGCATCACGCAAACGGTAATTGGTTTTTCCTTCACCTTGACCTAATTTTTCAAGTTCATTAATAATCTTTTTGGTCGCTTCTTTGTAGTTCAATCCATTTAAGAAATCGCTATTGGCAATAATGGTTTTGTCTTTATCGGCAAACGCTTCTTCCGAAATATCGGCACCTTCAAAAATATTAGGAATGGGGATATTGAAATGTTTTGCAAAATCATAATCACGTTGGTCGCCGCATGGCACGGACATCACAGCGCCTGTTCCATAGCCCGCCAACACATAGTCACCAATCCAAACAGGAATCGGCTCTTTGGTAAACGGATGCTCGGCATACGCCCCTGTAAACGCACCTGTAATAGTTTTTACATCCGCCATTCTATCGCGTTCGCTACGTTTGGCGGTAGCTAGAATATAGGCTTCCACTTGTTCTTTTTGCGCTGGTGTTGTGATTTGCGACACCAATTCATGTTCTGGAGCCAAAGTCATAAAACTCACACCGAAAATGGTGTCAGGCCTTGTGGTGAATACATCTATAACATGAGATGCTTCGACAAGCTCAGCATGACTTCCGTTTTCATTATTGGCCATAACGTTAAATGAAACTGCAGCCCCTACCGATTTTCCTATCCAATTGCGCTGACTTTCTTTTAAAGCATCTGTCCAGTCTATTTTTTCCAAACCTTGAAGCAAACGTTCGGCGTAAGCTGAAATACGCATGCTCCATTGGGTCATTTTTTTTCGGATAACAGGATGACCGCCACGCTCAGAAACGCCATTGACAATCTCGTCATTTGCCAAAACGGTTCCCAATGCTGGACACCAATTCACTTCCGTTTCCGCTAAATAAGTCAATCGATATTGTAGTAGTATTTTTTGTTGCTTTTCTGATGAAAAGGCATGCCAATCATCTGCTGAGAATGCTTCAATATCAACATCGCAAACAGCATTTACTTTGGAGTTTCCTTCCAAAGCGAAAAGATTTATTAATTCAGAGATGTCTTGTGCTTTATCGGCATCTTTATTGTACCACGATTTGAACAATTGAATAAAAATCCATTGGGTCCATTTGTAATAGCTCGGGTCGGAAGTTCGCACTTCTCGCGACCAATCGAACGAAAAGCCAATTTGGTCGAGTTGACGGCGGTAGGTTTTAATATTTTCTGCCGTGGTAATAGCTGGATGTTGCCCCGTTTGGATGGCATACTGTTCTGCTGGCAACCCAAAACTGTCATAGCCTTGCGGGTGCAATACATTAAAACCTTGATGGCGTTTGTAGCGTGCATAAATATCAGACGCAATATATCCCAACGGATGCCCCACGTGCAAACCCGCACCACTTGGGTAAGGAAACATATCCAAAACGTAATATTTTGGCTTGTCACTCTGGTTTTCAGCTTTAAACGTTTGGTTGTCTGCCCAATATTTTTGCCATTTGGCTTCTATCTCGTTGAAATTGTATTGCATAAATTTATTTTTTCACGCAAAGACGCAGAGACGCAAAGTTCTATTTAATAAAAAGCAAAAACTTTGCGGCTTTGCGACTTTGCAAGCCATTTTAAAAGCGCAAATTTACGCTTTAAATAGAAAACACGGAAGTGTTCATATACTTATGTTTTTACCGATTTGAATTAGTTACATTATCCTCTTTTCTTTAGAAACCAATTCGTAATTTTGCAGCTATTTTGAAAGGACCTATTTTGTGAAAAACTCAACAAAAGCACATCTGGCACTTTTAGGTGCCAACGTTATTTACGGTGCCAATTACATTATTGCCAAAGGCATAATGCCGCATAAAATTGGCCCAACGGCATTCGTTTTTATTCGGCTTTCTTGTTGTGTGCTATTATTTTGGGCCATCAAACTCCTGTTCGTTAAAGAAAAAGTAGAACGAAAAGATTTTTTAAGACTGGCACTTTGTGGGCTCTTTGGCGGTGCGGCCAATCAAATGCTGTTTTTTCACGGTATTAATTTAACATCGCCCATTGATGCTTCTATTATAACTACCGCCACACCTGTTATTGTATTGATTTTTAGTTATTTCATTTTAAAAGAACGTATTACAAAAAACAAAATATTAGGATTGACCATAGGTGCTATTGGAGCCATATTTTTAATTCTATACGGCAATAAAGCCGTTGGTACGAGTTCTTTTTTAGGGAATTTATTTGTCTTGCTAAATGCCAGTTCTTACGGACTTTACTTGGTTATTGCAAAAACCTTGATGAAAAAATACCATGCCATCACGGTGGTCAGTTGGATATTTCTATTTGGATTCATGTATGTCTTCCCTTTTGGAATTACCGGTTTTTTAAATACCGATTTTGAGGTATTTACATTAAACACCTACCTTACCATTGGGTACGTGGTACTTTTTACGACCTTTTTTGCATACCTATTCAATATTTATGCACTCAAACACTTAGCACCTTCTATTACTAGTAGTTACACCTATTTACAACCTGTTGTTAGTTTTATAATAGTTAGTATTCTGGCTTATGTTTTTATGCAAGAGGCCTATGCACAAGACATTAACCTTATTAAAATAATAAGTTGCATTGTCGTGGCCGGAGGGGTATATTTAATAAGCAAACCAGAAAAAAAGACATTATAAAACAATATTGGAGGTTTGAACGTTGTACAGGTTAAATGGTATGTTCTGATTACAAAAGACTTGTACCTTTTGAAGTTTCTTTACAAATACTTTATTATTTTTACAGCACTAATTCAGACCCTTTTATGAGTTCATCATTTGAAAAACATCAAAAACGCCGACTTATTTCTTCTTACTTTTCAGTAGTTTTAAGTATTGCTCTGGTCTTGTTTTTATTGGGCTTATTGGGCATGCTAATTTTGAATGCTAAAAAAGTTTCCGATCATTTTAAAGAACAAGTGGTGGTTACCATTTATTTAAAAGATTCTGCCAAAGATGTAGAAACCAAACAACTTGAAAAAAGTTTAGCAATGGCAGACTATGTGAAATCTACCGAATATGTTTCTAAAGAACAAGCTGCTGAATTTATGAAAGCTGAAAACGGCGAGGATTTTATGGACTTTGTGGGTTATAACCCGCTTCAAAATTCTATTGATGTGCATTTAAAAGCTGATTTTGTAACTTCTGAGCATTTGGAAAAAATTTCAGCAGAAGCCTTGAATAAAAATTTTGTAGATGAAGTCACTTATGATAATGACCTCGTAAATTTAATGAACGATAACGTTAAGAAAATCAGTTTTTGGGTATTGGTCATCAGTGGTATTTTCACGTTAATTGCGGTTTTGTTGATAAACAGCTCTATAAGATTGGCTGTATATTCCAAACGATTTACCATAAAAACCATGCAAATGGTGGGTGCTACCAAACAATTTATCCGTCGCCCATTTGTTTGGAAAAGTGTGCGTTTAGGTATGATAGGTGCCGTTCTGGCACTTATAGGCATGGCGATTGTTTTGTATTATATGAACAAAACATTTGCTGAATTGGAATTGTTGAGCAACCCCATTTTGGTTACCCTATTATTCGCATTTGTATTTGGATTAGGCATCATCATTACTTGGATAAGCACCCACATTGCCACACAACGTTTCTTGAATTTAAGAACGGATGAGTTGTATTATTAGCTTTTAAAAAACAAATTATAATACTGTTAACACCGCTATTTTAAATAAATACCTTAATTTGCACAGATAGATTTTAAAACAATTATGGGACATAAAAATCAAACCGACAGCACAAAAACCGAATTTGTATTTGGAAAGAAAAACTATAAATTCATGTTTATTGGTTTGGCGTGCATCGCCCTTGGTTTTATTTTAATGTCTGGTGGCGGTAGTGACGACCCTAATGTTTTTAATCCTGAAATCTTCAATTGGAGACGCATTCGTTTAGCACCCACCTTGGTGCTTATTGGTTTTGGTATTCAGATTTATGCGATTTTATTGAATCCTGATAAAAAATAATCACTTTTTCGATGCTTTTTAGGCATTGATATTTGTATTTTGATATTTTTGCCCCATGGAAACAATAGACGCTATCATTCTTGGCATCATTCAAGGACTTACAGAATTTTTACCAGTATCCTCAAGCGGGCATTTAGAATTAGGTAAAGCCATTCTTGGTGACCATTCCGTACCCGAAGAAAGTTTGCTTTTTACGGTAGTGCTTCATTTTGCAACCGCTTTAAGCACCTTGGTTGTTTTTAGAAAAGACATTTTGGAAATCATAAAAGGTACTTAAATTTCAATGGAACGACGATTTACAATTCATATCAAAAATTGCTTTATCCATGATTCCTGCGGTTATTGTAGGCTTGTTTTTCGAAGAACAATTGGAAGCCCTTTTTGGCGGCAATATTTTATTAGTGGGTTGCATGCTCATGGTTACGGCCGTTTTATTATTTCTTGCCGATAAAGCCAAAGACACCAATAAAAAAGTATCGTTTAAAAATGCGTTTGTGATTGGCATTTCTCAAGCCATCGCTATGCTACCAGGTATTTCACGTTCTGGCGCTACTATTTCAACCTCTGTTTTATTGGGGAACGACAAAAGCCAAGCGGCCCGATTTTCATTTTTAATGGTCGTGCCTTTAATATTCGGGAAAATTGCTAAAGATATTTTAAGTGGTAATTTATCTAACGGCAACCATGATTTTACAGCTCTATCCATCGGTTTTGTGGCGGCTTTTGTGGCTGGACTGTTTGCCTGTACTTGGATGATTGCTTTGGTCAAAAAAAGTAAACTCACCTATTTTGCTATATACTGTGCTGTTGTTGGCCTCATTGCCATTGTATTTTCACTTTTAAATTCATAGCATGGTTTCTAAAGAAGAATTCCTTTCTGGTCAAGTATTATTAATTGACAAACCATTGCATTGGACGTCATTTCAAGTCGTCAATAAACTGCGTTGGGAAATACGCCAAGCCTTCAATATTAAAAAAATAAAAGTGGGCCACGCAGGCACTTTGGATCCATTGGCCACTGGTTTGCTCGTGCTTTGCACAGGAAAAATGACCAAACAAATCGATACCTTTCAAGCACAGATAAAAGCATATACTGGTACGTTTGTTTTAGGCAGCACCACACCATCGTTTGATTTGGAAACCGAAATCAATGAAACTTTTCCAACCGATCATATTTCGGAAGATTTAATCTATAAAACCACAGCACAATTCATTGGCGATATTCAGCAATTACCACCTGTCTTCTCGGCCATAAAAAAAGACGGTAAACGCCTGTATGAATTTGCCAGAGCGGGCGAAGCTGTAGAAATAAAACCGCGCAGCGTAAACATTTCAGAATTTGAAATCACAAATATTAATGGTTTAAATATTGACTTTAGGGTGGTTTGCAGCAAAGGCACATATATACGCTCTTTAGCCAATGATTTTGGAAAAGCACTTCATTCTGGCGCCCATTTGTCTGCTTTACGCAGAACCAAAATTGGCGATTTTGATGTTAAAGATGCGCTTTCTATTGAAGGCTTTATAGAAAATCTTTCTTCGGAATAATTATTGATACACATTTGTTTTGTAAAAAACTATTTATGAAACAACTTTCTCTTTTAGTTTTCATCTGTTTATGGGTTTCATTTTCTTCATTTTCCCAAATAAAAAAAGAAAAATCAAACGGTATTTTTTACAAAATATCACTAGCATCTACTTTAACTGTCAACAAGAACTATAGCATTGGCAACGATGAAGGCGAAACGCTCATAAACCCAGGTGCACTATTCGCTAACAATACCATTGGCTACCAATTTGACAAACGTGCCCTGATAGGGCTAAATATTGAATACGATTGGCATTGGGAACAAAATTTGCATTTTTTACCTGCTTATTTAGGTTTTCAGTATAATATTCTGCCCAATGATACTGATTTTTTTATAAGAGGCGGTTACGGCACGTTTTTAGGTTTGAGCAAAGATTTTGAAAAAGGCAACCTATACAAATTAGGTTTGGGTTTCAGAATCTATAATGAAGACGACCTCGATTCCATTTTAATCGGACTGGATTTTACAAGAAAAAGGTTTGGCCATAAAACCCTTGAGAGCTTATCGAGTGTATCTATTTTCATAGAATACATGCTATTTTAAACTTTTTGTCTTACTTTGCCGTATATAACTATGTATTTTAACAATTATACATTTGGTATTATCAGACCAACATAAAGCCCTACTTATAACCTTCTTCCTCTCTGGAACCGTGGTCATGTCTGTTTTTAACTTAAACCTTAAGCAAAAAAATGAATTGGTCTCTGAAAGTTACTATGAAATGGAACCCGAAAAAGAACTTACTGAAGAAGAAATAAAAGTACTGGATGCCTTGGATAAATTGAGCAACAGCAAGGCCGAAACCAATCAAGCTTTTAACGAAGCGCAAGAAACCAAACATTTTGCACAAGCCTATAAACCCATTGCACCACCTGAAGATTATGAATTCCCAAAATCCAATGAAGAATCAGACGGTAAAGGAGAAGGTTCAAATAGTTATGAAAAGAAACCTATTACCGAACCCCACATAAATGATGAGGAATTATCATCGTTTAGCAAGGTAAATGAATTATTAAAACAACAAAAGGCAGAGCGCGTTAATAAAAAAAGCACCGTGCATTACTCCTTGGTTGGCAGAACGCACCGATTTTTACCCACCCCTATTTATTTATGTGAAGAAGGCGGCAAAATTGTTATTAACATTACTGTAAATGACAAAGGAAACGTCACCAAATCTTATGTTAATTCATCTTCAACCTCTTCCAACGAATGTTTGATAGAGCATGCCATGGAATACGCCCAAGAAGCCCAATTTAGTGAAGATGCCTCAAAAAAATCGCAATTAGGCTCTATTACTTTTTATTTTATAGGGAAAAATTAATGAGTTATGAGTTATGAGTTATGAGTTATGAGTTATGAAAAATAACATCCCATAACTTACAGAACAAAACCCTTATTTAATTTGACATAAGCTGATACTGATACAGCAATTGTGTCAAATCTTCAATAATATTCTGCCCTTTATCTTTATTGTACCAATGCTGTAAATCCTCTTTAAAATCAAGGGTCAGTTTGCCATGTTTTGCCTTAAATCGTTTCACGTATGTTCTTGCTACACTTGGTCGCGGCCCATAGGTATTTAAGACCTCGCCCGAATTATTGTCAATCATGATTAATTTTGGTATCGCTCTATTCCCATCGGTTAAATAAGCATCTATTAACCCTAAATTTTCATCGCGAAGCACTATTTTCAAATCTATAAAATCACTTAACTCGGCCACTTTATTTATCACAGGCAACACGTGTGCGGCATCACCACACCAACTTTCTGTAATGACCAACCATGTGATGCTTTGGTCAAATCCTAAAATTTTAGCTTTAGCGGCATCAGGTACTTTTATGGTTTTATCCCAACGTTTCATCCGCGTATCGTTCAACTTGGTATAATTTACCAAATCGTCTGCTTGGCTTAGTCCCGAAGCACTATTGGTCTCATCAGTTAAATGGGCAACAAAGTCCCTATACGCTTGATAGGATTTGCCTTTTTGCAAACTGTTTTTTATAAGGTTGCTCATAATGTTCTTTTATTCATAGTACAAAAATGCTATCTTGCTGTGCTTTATTCTATGATATTTATCATAATATGCCAATAAATTACCAAAAAACTTACGGTAAAAAAATTGATGATTAGTAAATTCGTGGATGTCTCTCTTTTTTAATAAGAAAAAGCAATTAAGATAATCAAATGGAAAAACACAGATGCGGCTGGTGTGTTGGCGACGCTTTATACGAAGCCTATCATGATGAAGAATGGGGCGTTCCCGTTTTTGATGATGACACCCTTTTTGAATTTTTAATTTTGGAAACCTTTCAAGCAGGCTTGAGTTGGATTACCGTGTTACGAAAACGCGACAATTTCAGAAAGGCCTTTGATAATTTTGACTATAAAAAAATAGCCCACTACCAACAAAATAAAATAGATGCCTTGCTCCAAGATGCGGGCATTATCCGAAATAAATTAAAAGTATATGCAACGATTACCAATGCACGCGCTTTTATGGAAATCCAAAAAGAATTTGGAAGTTTTAGCAAGTATATTTGGGGCTTTGTAGGTGGCAAACCCATAAAAAATACGATTAAACATTATAAAGACGCTCCGGCAACCACTACCATTAGCGATGCTTTAAGCAAAGATTTAAAAAAGCGTGGTTTTAAATTTGTGGGCTCCACGGTCATGTATGCGCACATGCAAGCTACTGGCATGGTAAACGATCATGAGGTTGGGTGTTTTAGATATAACGCTGTTTAATTTTATAATATCCGTAATTTCACATGTTTTCCATTAAAAATTTAACCTCTTTATTTTTTATTTTCATTTCCTATCAAGCATTTTCACAGCATGATTTTGACGCTTTGGGCGAATCTGCTTTTGCCATCAACCATAAGGTTTCAAAAAATTATACCGTTAGTTTTTCATTACGAAGTCGTTATTTTTTATATCGCAATGCTAAATTTCAATTTGAACAGCAACAAGTAGACCTATTTCATTTTTCTACATTCAAATTGAATGACAGCTATAAATTAAGTGCCGGTGTTTATTATCGAAACAGAGATTTTTTTGATACAGGAAGCGATGAGTTACGGTTTATGCAACAATTCATTTACACAAAACAACTTAAAAAACTACGTTTTAGGCATCGTTTTAGGGCTGAACAACGTATTTTAGATAGTCAAACCATTTTTAGACAACGTTACCGATTTGCCATAGATTGTCCTTTAAAAGGCGAAACATTGGATGTCGGCGAACCTTTTATTTTTAATGCTTTAGAAGGTTTATGCAGTCTAAGCAAAGTATCAGCGCCAGAAATAGATGCCAGAGCCACCACAAAAATTGGTTGGCAAATATCCAGAAATTTAAAATTGCAAACAGGTTTGGAATACAGACTGGAAGCGTTTAATCTGGTAGCAAAAAACTATTTGTTTGTGCTGACTTCGGGAGTTTTGAGGATTTAGGATATCGATATCATTCCAACACATTCAAATTTTTTTAATTCAAAAGCAACCATTTACAAAAAAAATGCGTCTTTATAAATAGAAGACCAAATGAACCCATTTTTGAAAGTTATTCCATTGCATAAAAATGAAAACGCCCTTATAAAAAGTGCGATAAAAAATAATCGTGAGGCACAACGCGTATTATTTGAGTTACATGCACCAAAAATGTTAAGTACTTGCAGATATTACATTAAAGATTTGCAATATGCGGAGGAAGCGATGCTAAATGGCTTTTTTAAAGTGTTTTCTAATTTACAAAGCTTTAAATCTGAAGGTAGTTTTGAAGGATGGATACGACGCATTATGGTTAGGGAATCCATTTCTTTTTTAAGAGCACAAAAACATATTGAGTTTCTAGTTGACGAAATTACTATTAACAACGATTATACAAATAACATCAAAACAGATATGGATGTTGCCGAAATACAGCAACTTATAGATAATCTCCCTGAGGGCTACCAAATCGTATTTGTTATGTATGCAGTTGAAGGCTATAAGCATCAAGAAATTGCAAAAATGCTAGAAATATCCGAGGGCACATCAAAATCGCAGCTATTTAAAGCACGAAAACTATTGCAAGAAAAAATTAAAGAATTAAATAAGTCAGCAAATTATGGCACCCACTAAATTCGAAGAAAACATAAAAGAAAAGCTTGATAAGAGAGAAATGCAACCATCATTTGATGCCTGGAGCAAATTATCTGAACGCTTGGAAAATCAAGAAAAAAAGCAAAAAGGATTTCCTTTTTGGCGGCTTGGTGTGGCGGCAAGTATTATAGGTGTTTTGCTTGTAGCCTCAAATCTTTACAAAAATGACACCATTGGCACAAAACCCCAAATTGTAGTAACCCCAGAAGTTATAGAGCAAGATAAAAACTCACAAATTACTCTAGAAAAAATGACAAATTTTTCAAATAGACAAGAAGAAACTAAGGTTCTGAAAAAAACGCTATCTATAGAAAGTGATGAAGTTTTAAAAAAGCAACCTAAACATAAAAAAGCAATTACGTTTGATAAAATATACATTCCAGAATTAAACAAAGAAACAAAAAAACCTGAGCAAATCGTTAAAGAAGAATTCACCTATGAAGACCAAAAAGTCAAGGAATTGATAGCGCAAGTAAAACAATCAAAAGAAAAAAATACTGAAGTTACCAATGCTTTTATCGATTCACTACTACTAGAAGCTCAAAATGAAATGAGATTAAACCATTTGTATAATAAAAACACTCAAGTAGTGAATGCCAATGTTTTGCTACAAGATGTTGAAGCCGATCTAGAACAATCTTTTAGGAGTAAAGTTCTTCAATCTTTAAAAGACAATTTCATTACAGTAAAAACAGCCGTTGCCCAACGTAACGACTAATCAATCAAAAAATCAATCAAAATCAATCATCCCCTTAAAGGGAGAAAAACGAACAGTTATGTACACAATTACCAAGTATCTAGCATTAGCCGTGCTATGTTTATGCGTGCAAATCATCAATGCACAAGACAGCATTCCAAAAATAAATAACCAGGAAAAAATAGACTCTTTAAAAACATTTAAAGAAACTATAAAAAACCAAGAACGCGATTTTTTAAAAGCTGAAGTTGAAGCTATTAATCTTCGGGTTGATAATGGTGAAATTACCAATGAAGAAGCCACAGTCTTAAAAAAGGAATCAGCAAAAAAGCGAGCCTTGAATATTGAAAATCGTATTTCCATTGTGAACAATAAAATTTCTCTTTATGAAAGAAATATTTATGAAACGGATTATGAGCTAGATAAAGAAAACAAGATTGGTATTATGATTAGCAATAAAACCTTTAACATAAAAGGCACTAAGAAAGAACCAAAATATGATTTACGGACTTCCAATGATTTTTTGTTTGCCATAGGATTTAATAATGTCATTATTGATGGAGAAAATTTTGATGATTCGCCATACAAAAAAGGAGGTTCTGGTTTTGTGGAATTAGGCTGGAATTGGAAAACACGTGTGTTCAAAAATTCTGAATTCTTAAGATTTAAGTATGGGGTTTCTCTACAATGGAATAAACTTAATCCAAAAGACAACCAATATTTTGTTCAGAATGGCAATGCAACCACATTAGAAGAATTTTCAACAGGTCTAAAAAAATCAGAATTTAGAGTTACAAACCTCGTACTTCCTGTTCATTTTGAATTTGGCCCTTTAAAAAAACTAGACAGAACTGACCGTATTAGATATATAAACAACAATCAATTTAAAATTGGCCTTGGAGGCTATGCTGGATTTAATATTGGTACTCAGCAAAAATTAAAATACAACGAAAATGGCAATAATATAAAAGAAAAAATACGTCGCGATTTTAATACCAACGATTTTGTATATGGACTAAGTGGATATATAGGATTTGGCGATACGGCTTTGTATGTTAAATATGATTTGTCTCCTATTTTCAAATCCCAGCTCATAGAACAAAATAACATATCTGTTGGCATTCGTTTTGATGTGGATTGATGGCTTTGTATATTTCATTTTTTCGACATTTCAGATTAAACAAAATTTACAAATTAAATATAGAAACTAATTACCAAAACAAAACCTTTTTTGATGCTCGAAGTAATAAATATGTTGTAAAGAACAATTCAGCTATGCAAAACCCATTATCTCCAGGAAATATAATGATGGATATAATTTACAATGAAATTATTTGTTTAAAGCAGATGTGATGTTCAATTGGTTTTTGTTTTCAATACACGATTTTGTTTTTCAGCATCCACATCTTTTGTTCTACCAACAACAATACCAATTAACATCCCAAAGCAAAGGCCCATTGATATTCCAAATGTTCCAAAAGCAGCACCAATGGCAACGCCAAAACACATTCCTAAACTCATACCAATAGACGTATAATAATTTTCTGGGATTAAAGAGAACTCAGCTTTTAGATACACTTTAAAATCCTTAAGCTTTTTTCTGAAATAGAGAACTTTATTGTCAGGATTCGAATTTAAGTCAAGCGATTTAAGTTCATATCTTATAGACAACGATTGTCCTTCACTCAAATTTTTATTTTTTAAGTTTGATAGAATGGTAATAAAACTTTCGTAAACTTTCTGTT
>CAXBNH010000012.1:0-18983 GCA_963976905.1 uncultured Algibacter sp. | reverse complement strand
GATAAATTGCCGTGGTACATTCCATCGGCAGCATTAAAAGTTAAATCCGTATTGTTTGGAGAACTGTGGTTTCCCATCCCTGGCATGCGCGGATCCAAAGTTATTTTATAGTTTTCAACCTCTGGAAACGACATCATAGTTTCCATTTTGAACAATCCAACTTCAAACTTGTTTATGGCTATTTTTGGAGCGTTTGGAGCCATCATGGCAATAATATATCGACTATTGTCAATTCCCATAAAACTGGTCACGTTTTGCTTTTCAGATGGCATTACCATAATGGTTTTGGTTTCTGAATAATCCACCCCATCGATGCTATAATTCAAGGTCAATGACCACCCCGAACCATCTAGATTTGTCATTTGATAAATAATAAAACCTTCATAAACCGTATTTTTCCCAGCGGCTTTTGAAATAGCAGATTTCGGACAAGAGTGCTGCATGTTAGGCATTTGCATCATGGGGTTCCAAGACACAGATGCATTTTCAAGATAAGCATTGGTAACGTTATCTTTTATTCTGATGCTTATGGCATTATAACCTGTGTGAAACACGCCACTTTGGTTGAACAATTCAATAGTGTGGTTGCTGTTAGCAATGTCTTGGATTTTCACAAGGCCTGCCACTTCATTTACAACAGCGTCGTCGTCATTATCAGTAGAGCAAGAGGTTGCAAAAAAGGCAAGCGATAGTATGGGTACTATATATATTAATTTCATTTTATTAGTTTTTATTTAAAAATGTGGAAAAAAACCCTTTGTTCGTTTCAATGAACGAACAAGGATTGAATTAAAATCACAATGATTTCTAAACTGAAAAAAACTAACAGAAATTTGGTGGAGGCGTATCTACTTCCAGATACATTTTAGTGAGTCGAGAAAACCCAAGATGCAATTTTTCTTTTTTTGAAAGCACATGAATACTTGGTTTTTCTACTTTTATAACGTTTGATGGATAAAAAACATCCAAGGTCATCCGTTTCGTTTCCTGCAAAGGTTTGCTGGATTTTGAATCTGGTTCGCTCTTGGCAAGCTCTTTATTCAAATGGCATTTTCCGTTACACCCTTGTTGATTCTCTTTTTGAATACACAGGGTTTTTGCAATAAAATCTTGATTCGCAATAAAATCGCCAATAATAACCAGCGTGTTTATATTGTGTGCAAATAAGATAAACACCAATACAAATGCTACTGTTTTATGAAGTATTGCTGAAATCATACAGCGAAACTAATTTTAATTTTGAAAATAAAACATGACCAATGTCACGCCGTTTAATGGCCGATATTTCATTGTTCAATCAAATAAATGAAGGTTTTCACTTTGTTGTTAAATTGAGAATAACTGCTACGGTTTCTTTATTATCAACCCCCAACCCTTCTTGCTGATGTATCAGTTCGCCTTTGGGATTGAACACGCTTATGATATTGGAATGTGAAAAATCAATAGGTGAAATCTGTTTATATTTCATGGCCAGCACATTGGCAAACTCCCTAACACCGCTTTCTGTTCCTTGCAAAAACGTCCATTGGTCGCCATCCATAAGGTTTTCTTTCGCAAACGCTTTTAAGCGTTCGGGCGTATCTGTTTTAGGGTCGATGCTTACCAAGACAAAATTCAAATCTTTTATGTTTTCTTTAGGTATTTGCTCTTCTATGTGGCGCATATCTGCCACCAATCGTGGACAAGCAGCCTTACAACTTGTGTAAATCATGACCATGACCAAGGTTTTTCCTTTTAAATCTTCCAGTTGAATGGCTTCGTCCTCCTCGGTATGCCACGCAGACGTTAAATTGAAAATAGAAGTTTCTGAAATACCGTCATCCGATTTTTTTTCAGAAGGCTTTTCAATAGCTTGCATTGCCATGTTGCAAACTGGGCAACTTCCTGGTTTTTCATAAGTTTTATCGCCTTCGCATTGCATGGGACATTGATACACTTCGGCACTACTGACTGTTGATTTTTTATTGAAATTACAGCTTTGGAATGCCAAAACAACGCTCAGCACCATCAAAATATTTTTTAAACCTTTCATAACTCATTTTTATCTTTTACACATCTGAAACCTAAATTTTTCATGGAATATTTAGCCTTTAAGCTTCCACGGATGGCATAGCGCATAAAAGCGGCATAATTCATCAAATCGGTAGCGTTTACGGCTGCACTTCCGCAGAACAGATTGCTATCTTTATCCACATCTTTTCTGGATTCGCCCGTAATTAAAACCGAATTGAAATCCAGCGTCCACTCCCATACCAAACCATGTAAATCATGCACGCCCCAGACATTTTCGGGGTGCTTCCCAATGGTATTTTCATTAGATCGCGGTGCTTCATACCATGCTAGAATCTGTTCATTATAAGAGGGCTTCACACGGGCATCTTTTGTGGTTTCATCAGCCATGGCGGCATACTCCCATTCATCAACCGTTGGCAGGCGTTTGCCTTCGCACTCACAATAATCTTTGGCTGCAAACCACGACACGTAAGTTACCGGACTGTTTGGTTTTTCAGAATTTTTAAGTTCAAGATCATTTTTCCAATTGGCCAAATAACTGTCATCTGCAAATAATTTTATGACGTTTGATTTTTGCCATTTTGGATACTTTTTTACAAAATCTACGTATTCAGCATTGGTAACGGGATACACGTCCATATCAAAATCCCTAACCTCAACAACCGTAGAATCTCTGCCATACAAGGGAATGTAACGACTGCCTTGAATAGAAACCATGCCCCCAGACTGCGCCAAAAGCGTAGTTCGGAACACTAACAAAACAAATATCAGTCTGAAGGCTTGGTTTTTCATTGTATTGTTTTTTTTTTGGGAATTTGGAATTTCCTCTTTTTTATTTACTGTTCTTTACCTTTTCAACCATCGCTTTAGTAACTACTTTTCCAGAGTTGCCCCAGCTGTTGTAAACATAGGTCAACACATTGGCAATTTCATCTGTAGATAACATTTGTCTGGTCATCACACTATTATATTTCTGGCCATTGACTGTAATTTCTCCAGTTTTACCATGCAATACAATATCAATGGCCCTATCCACATCTGCATTTAAGTAATCTGATTTTGCCAACGGCGGGAATGCATTTGGGATTCCTTGACCTTCAGCTTGGTGACAAGCAAAACAGGTTTGCATATAGGCATTTTTACCAAACTCCATTTGTTCTTCAACTGATTTTGCTGGAATTTCTGAGGCCACAATCTCATCGGTTGTTGGCATCGATTGGATACCAGGACCTTCTGGCAAGTAAATATCATCTCTAATTTCGCCAGAATAAATTTTCTTGTCTTTTTCGCCTTCTACTTTAAGCATCCCTAAAGCCCCTTTATTAAAAGCTCTAAAAATGGAGTGATCCACCAAAATAAATGTTCCCGGTACATCCACTCGGAATTCTACCATGGCTGCACCACCAGCAGGAATCATTGTGGTTTGTACATTTTCATTGATCATATCGCCGCCTTCCACATGCACTTTATCAAAAATTTCTCCAATCACGTGAAAAGAAGACACTAAACCGGGGCCGCCGTTACCTACAAATAATCTAACGGTTTCACCTACTTTGGCAGTTATGGCATTATCACCGGTCAAGGCGCCTACTTTTCCATTGAACACTACATAATCAGCTTTTTCATCTACCGCTTTTTGCATATCAAAAGGTTGCAAACCACGTTCGCCATTAGCGCCTTTGGTATAAAAATCGCCTTGCATGATGTAATATTCCCTATCCACAGGTGGCAAACCACCCTCTGGCTCTACTAAAATCAATCCATACATACCATTGGCAATGTGCATTCCTACTGGTGCTGTAGCACAATGGTACACGTACAATCCTGGGTTTAAGGTTTTGAATGAAAACGTTTTTTCATGGCCTGGTGCCACAAAAGACGATTCGGCCCCACCGCCCGGACCTGTTACGGCATGCATATCAATATTATGTGGCAATTTATTATCTGGGTGGTTTTGCAAATGGAATTCTACTTCATCGCCCACACGGGTCCTTATAAAACTTCCGGGAACGGTGCCTCCAAAAGTCCAATATACGTATTTAACGCCATCGGTCATTTCGCCTTCTTTTTCAAGAATTTCCATTTTCACGATAAGTTTTTTTGCACTACGTTTACCCACGGGTGTTGGTACATTTGGTGGTGATGTCAATTCTGCTATCATTTCTCTATTTACAGGAATATCTGCACTATTGGCATATTCCTTTTTATCATTATTAACGCAGGCGCTAAAAAATAACATAGAAAAAAACATGAAACCTGACACCTTTATAATAGCATTCAATTTTAATGGTTTTTGTACTGTTTTCATATAAAAATTATTTAGTGGTTTTTAATTAAGACTCTTTTATCCTTTTTATCGTGTTATGGGTCAAAATTAATTTGAAACATTCTCAAAAAATATGATTTTTATCAGTTAATATGCTTTTAATTTATAAAGAAATTTCTTTATAAACAAATGCGTTAAGAAATGTTAAATAAAAATACTTTCTTGAAAAAAGTGTAACTTTATTCGGATTTTATTTACAAACATATATTCATCAAAAATCAATTCAAAAATGAAACTACCATCCATCCTCGTTTTAAGCCTTCTTGTTTTCAATATCAATAGTCTGTTTGCTCAAAACAATGCAAAAGCTGTTGATTTAAACAACAGAATTCCCATTGCAGAAAACGTAAAAATGGGAAAATTAAGCAATGGTTTAACCTATTATATAAGGAACAATGAAAAGCCCGAAGACAAAGTAGAACTGCGCTTGGTAGTGAATGCAGGTTCCATTTTGGAAGATGATGACCAATTAGGCTTGGCCCATTTTATGGAACACATGAATTTTAATGGCACCGAGCATTTTCAAAAAAACGAGTTGGTTGATTATTTACAAAGCATTGGTGTAAAATTTGGTGCTGACCTTAATGCTTACACCAGTTTTGATGAAACCGTATATATTTTACCAATACCCAGCAATGACCCTGAAAAATTGGACAAAGGCTTTCAAATTTTAGAAGATTGGGCGCACAACGCTTTGCTCGATAATGAAGAAATTGACAAAGAACGTGGCGTGGTACTTGAAGAATACAGATTGGGCAGAGGTGCCGATGAACGCATGATGCAAAATTACCTTCCCAAAGTGTTATATGGCTCCAAATACGCCAAGAGGCTTCCTATCGGAAAAAAAGAATTATTGGAAAATTTTGATTATGAAACTCTAAAACGGTTTTACAAAGATTGGTACAGGCCCGATTTGATGGCCGTTATTGCTGTGGGCGATATGGATGTGAATACACTTGAAGAAAAAATAAAATCACATTTTAGTAAAATCCCTCCTGCTAAAAGCCCAAGAAAAAGAGCTGTTTTTAACGTGCCAAACCACAAAGAAACATTGGTTGCCATTGAATCTGATAAAGAAGCACCTTTTTCAAGAGTACAGGTTATGTTCAAAGATGAAAACAATGTTGAAAAAAAAGAAACACTTTCTGATTATAGAGATAATATGATTGAGTCCCTATTCACGCAAATGATAAACAACCGTTTGGATGAATTACGCAACAGCGAAAACCCGCCTTTTGTTTATGGATCTAGCTATCATGGTGGCACTTGGGCAAAAACGAAGGAGGCTTACCAATCGGTTGCTATGACCAGCGAAACAGGCCAATTAAATGGCTTAAAAGCTTTACTTGAAGAAAATGAACGCGTTAAAAAATTCGGATTTTATGAAGGCGAATTCAACCGTGCCAAAGAAAACATTTTAGCTGGTCTTGAAAAAGCTTATAAAGATAGGGACAAAGCGCAATCCAACCAATTGGTGGGCGAATACATCAGGCATTTTTTAAGTGGGGAACCCGTTCCCGGCATTGCTTGGGAATACAAATTTCAAAACGAACAAATGCCAACCATTCAATTAGAAGAAGTAAATAGCGTTATTGGTAATTATTTGAAAGACGAAAATCGCGTGATCGTGATTACAGGCCCCGAAAAAGAAGGGGTAAACAAAGTGACCGAAAACGACGTTGTAGAACTTTTAAAGGCTATTGAAAATACCGAATTAGAACCTTATAATGATAAAGCCGTTGCCACGTCATTAATCACAAAATTACCAGAAGCTGGCAGCATTATCAGCAGTACAAAAGACGACACTTTAGAAACCACTACCTTGGTTTTAAGCAATGGTTCGACCGTTACCTACAAAAAAACGGATTTCAAAAATGATGAAATTCTGTTTGATGGATTTAGTTTTGGTGGTACTTCGCTTTATTCTACCGAAGATTATTTAGCAACCGCCATAGCAAATAGCGGACTTACCGAAGCTGGCGTCAATAATTTTGATAAAATTGCATTGGGGAAAATGCTTTCAGGAAAAATTGTATCGGTATCCCCAAGCATTGGCAGTATTAGCGAAAATATTTCAGGCTCGGCCTCGCCAAAAGACCTTGAGGAATTGTTCCAACTGACGCATTTATATTTCACGTCTTTAAATAAAGATGACAAAGCGTTTGCGTCTTTCATCAGTAAACAAAAAGCGGTATTGGGGAATATTTTGGCAAATCCACAATATTATTTTCAAAATGAAATGGGCAAATTTATCAATGGCGATAATCCCAGATATATTGGATTCCCTACGCCCGAAGATTTAGATAACGCCAATTATAACTTGGCCTACAAAAAATACAACGAACGCTTTAGTGATGCTGGCGGTTTCCATTTTTATTTTGTTGGAAATATTGATGAGAACCAACTCATCGATTATTGCAAAAAATACTTAGCAAATTTACCTTCTACACACAAAAAGGAAACTTACGATGTTCCCGATTACAGACCGCTGACCGGGCAACACACCAAAATCATTGAAAAAGGCGAAGATCCAAAAAGTACCGTCATCATGCTGTATCAAGGCGAAACCGTTTATGATGAAAAAGAAGCGCAAGCCCTGAAAAGTTTGGGCGAAATATTAAGTATTAAACTTGTTGAAAAACTACGTGAAGAAGAAAGTGGTGTTTATGGTGTTGGTGCGCGTGGAAGCATCAGTAAAACCCCTTACGGATGGTATAATTTCAGCATCAGTTTCCCATGTGGCCCTGAAAATGTTGACAAACTAAAAGCAGCAGCTTTAAAGGAAGTGGAAAATCTTATAGCCAATGGTCCAACCGATAAAGATTTGGTAAAAATAAAAGAAACCCAAATCATAGAACGGAAAGAAGCCCTTAAAGAAAATAGGTTTTGGTTGGGCTTACTAAAAAATGGGGATTTTAACGATAAAGATATTTTCAGGGTTTTTGAGTATGAAGAAGATATTAATGCGTTGACCAAAGCGCGCATTCAAGATGTGGCTGAAAAATACTTGACAAATGGACCTATTTTATGCATCCATAATCCTGAGAAGTAAAAAAATATGTTTACGACAAAACAAAGAACGCTTTTCAACCACTTTTCAAACAGCTTTTTCAGGCCTATACGTTGTTAACAAATTCAACTTTTTATTCCTAATAAATAGTTGTATTTTTACCGCTTCAAAAAACCAAATCACTAATGGGTAAAATCATTGCAATTGCTAATCAAAAAGGAGGCGTAGGAAAAACAACCACCTCCATTAATTTAGCGGCTTCTTTAGGTGTACTAGAGAAAAAAATACTACTTATTGATGCTGACCCACAGGCTAATGCCACTTCTGGATTAGGGATTGATGTAGATGCTGTTGACATAGGCACTTACCAACTTTTAGAACATTCCCATAGTGCCAGAGAAGCCATTATCAAAACAGAAACGCCAAATTTAGATATCATTCCAGCCCATATAGACCTAGTTGCTATTGAGATTGAATTGGTGGATAAAGATGCACGCGAATACATGTTGAAAAAAGCGTTGGCTGACATCAAGAACGATTATGATTTTATCATTATTGACTGTGCTCCGTCATTAGGTTTATTAACACTCAATGCATTAACCGCTGCTGATGCTGTTATCATTCCTATTCAATGCGAATATTTTGCTTTGGAAGGTTTAGGCAAATTGCTCAACACAATAAAAAGTGTTCAAAAAGTGCACAATCCAGAACTGGATATTGAAGGCTTGCTGCTTACCATGTACGATTCACGCTTAAGGCTATCAAACCAAGTGGTTGAAGAGGTTCAGAAACACTTTAACAACATGGTGTTCCAAACCATTATTCAACGTAATGTCCGTTTGAGCGAGGCCCCAAGTTATGGCGAAAGTATTATTAATTACGATGCTGGCAGTAAAGGTGCTACCAATTACTTAAGTTTGGCAAAGGAAATCATCAACAAAAACGCTTAATCTATGGCCAAGGCAACAAAGAAACAAGCTTTAGGAAGAGGTTTATCGGCACTATTAAAAGACCCTAGCAACGACATACAATCGGTTAGCGATAAAAATGCCGATAAAGTTATAGGCAATATTATTGAACTTGATTTGAATTATATTGAAGTCAATCCGTTTCAGCCCCGCACCAATTTTAATGAAGAAACCTTACAGGAATTAGCCTCTTCCATTAAAGAATTGGGGGTCATTCAACCCATAACCGTTCGCAAGTTAGGCTTTAACAGCTATCAGTTGGTTTCTGGGGAACGCCGTTTTAGAGCTTCTAAATTGATTGGTTTAGAAACCATTCCCGCTTACATCCGTATTGCCAACGACCAAGAATCGTTGGAAATGGCCTTGGTTGAAAACATTCAACGCCAAGATTTAGACCCTATTGAAATCGCTTTATCCTATCAAAGATTGATTGATGAAATTAATTTAACGCAAGAACAGATGAGTGAACGCGTGGGCAAAAAACGCTCCACTATCGCTAATTATTTACGTTTGCTGAAACTGGACCCAATTATCCAAACAGGAATGCGTGATGGTTTTATTTCCATGGGCCACGGCCGTGCCATTATCAATATTGACGACCAAAACATCCAATTGGATATTTACGAAAAAATATTATCCAACAAACTTTCTGTTAGAGATACCGAAGCTTTGGTAAGGAATTTCAATTCAGACCCTAATGCTGATGAGAAGCAAAACAAACCATCAAAAAATCAAAAAACTGAGTTCCCCGAACATATCTCAAAAGGCATAAAAGAGTTTTCAGAATACTTTGGACACAAAATAGACGTTACCGTTTCTAAAAACGGTAAAGGTAAAATTACCATTCCTTTTCATTCCGAAGAAGATTTTAATCGCCTTAAAAAATTAGTAGAACGTGCCAAATAAATTTCTAATACTGGGAGTGCTCGTGTTTTTTTATTGTTTTTCATTGCAAGCTCAAGAAAAAAACGATGAAGGAATCACGGAAACACCCCCTGTTATAGAAACCGATTCTCTCATTGTTGAAGCGAAAGAACCGATGGATGCCCTATCCCCCGCCCGTGCTGCTTTTTATTCCGCCATTTTACCTGGATTGGGGCAAGCGTACAACAAAAGATATTGGAAAATCCCCATTGTTTACGGAGCTTTAGGAACCGGTATTTACTTTTTTGTGACCAACCAAAAAGAATACAACCGGTATCGTGATGCCTACAAAAGCCGATTGGCAGGTTTTAAAAACGACGAATTTTATTTTGATGCGGCTGGCAATCCGCTTGCCACACCCAGAATTACCACACAAAATCTACAACGCGCCCAAGAGCTTTTTAGAAAAAACAAAGACCTATCACTTTTGATTACCGCAGGCATTTATGCCTTAAATATTATTGATGCCAATGTAGATGCCCATTTGCTTCAATACAATGTAGATGAAAACCTAACACTGGCACCGCATTACAAATTCAATGAAGTAGATGCCACCAGCAACCTTGGATTAACTTTAAATTTAAAATTTTAATATGAAAATTGCATTACTTGGATACGGAAAAATGGGAAAAGCCATTGAGCAAGTGGCTTTAAAACGAGGCCATGAAATCGTTATAAAAGCTGATGTTGGCACTGTTTACAATATAACCGATGCCGATGTTGCTATCGATTTCAGCATTCCATCCGTGGCATTTAGCAACATATCAAAATGTTTGAATAACGGCGTACCTGTTATTTCTGGCACCACAGGTTGGTTACAAGATTATGAAAAAGCCGTAGCACTTTGTAATGAAAAAAAGGGCGCTTTCATTTCGGCCTCCAATTTCAGTTTAGGGGTCAACATCTTTTTTGAACTGAACAAAAATTTGGCAAAAATGATGAGTAATTTAAAAGATTACAACGTAGATATAGAAGAAATTCATCATACCCAAAAATTGGATGCACCAAGCGGTACCGCCATTTCATTGGCTAAAGATATCATTGAAAACCATTCCAATTATAACAAATGGGTTTTGGATTCTGAAGAAGATAACGCCGTACCCATTATAGCAAAACGTATAAAAAACGTGCCCGGAACGCACACCATTACCTACAAAAGTGATATTGATTTTATAGAAATGAAACACCACGCCCACAACCGCGAAGGCTTTGCTTTAGGAGCTGCTGTGGCAGCGGAATGGATTGTTGGAAAAACAGGTGTTTTCTCTATGAAAGATGTGTTGAATATTAGCTAAAGCTGTAATTACAGTTCTTAGTAAAATTAATGATTAAAAAAATACGATTATGACATTAATGCAATGGTTTATATTTTTCATGATTATTCAGGTAATTCATGGATTGGGCACTTGGAAATTATACCAAAAAGCAGACAGACAAGCTTGGGAAGCTTTTGTTCCTGTTTATAATGCCGTCGTGTTGATGAAAATCATCAATCGTTCGCCGTGGTGGACTATTTTATTATTTTTACCCATTGTAAACATCATCATGTTTATTGTGGTTTGGGTAGAAACTGCTAGAAGTTTTGGCAGAAACCAATACATCGATACGTTTTTAGCTATTGCAACTTTAGGTTTCTATAACTACTATTTGAATTATTTTGCAGATGTCACTTATATTGAAAATAGAAGTTTACAACCTAAATCAAGCTCTGGCGAGTGGACCAGTTCTATTTTGTTTGCCGTGGTAGCGGCCACTATTGTGCATACGTATTTTATTCAACCTTATACCATCCCGAGTTCATCACTTGAAAAGTCGTTATTGGTGGGCGATTTTCTATTCGTCAGCAAATTTCATTATGGTGCCAGAGTGCCCATGACCACAGTTGCTGCGCCTATGGTGCATGACACCATTCCTGTTTTAAATAAAAAATCGTATTTATTCAATGACGATTTTTCAAAACGGAATACGGCTTGGCAAAACAAACTTCAGTTACCCTATTTAAGAATTCCAGGGTTTGAAAAAATTAAAAGAAACGAGATTGTAGTGTTCAACCAACCTGCCGACACGCTGTTGGATATGAATAATTTCCGCCCCGATAGAAATTATTACAAACCCATCGACAAAAAAACCAACTTAGTAAAACGTTGTGTGGCTATAGCTGGAGACTCTTTGGAAGTACGTAATGGCTACGTGTATATCAATGGAAAAAAGAATGAATTGCCAGATAGAGCGCATTTGCAATTCTCATACATGGTAAAAACCAAAGGGAGCACATTTAACAATTTACAATTGGCAAATAGGTATGATATTACCGATTTTCCCCAATATAGCCAAGATTTATCGGCCGCTTATTTTCCAGCAATTAGTGATGAGGCCTTGGCAAAATTCAAAAACCACCCGAATGTTGCCAGCATTACCAAAAACATACAAAAGGAAGGAATAGCTGACACCAGCCTTTTTCCTCAAGATCCTGAATACAAATGGAACAATGATTTCTTTGGGCCACTTTACATTCCTGAAGCAGGAAAAACCATTGCTATTAATTTGAAAGTCCTCCCATTATACAGACGTGTAATTTCAGAATACGAAGGCAATAAAGTCACTACACAAGGCAACCAAGTTTTAATAAATGGCGAAGTGGCTACCCAATACACCTTTAAGCAAAATTACTATTGGATGATGGGTGATAACCGTCATAACTCTTTAGACGCCCGTGCTTGGGGTTTTGTACCTTTCAATCACGTGGTTGGAAAACCTGTGTTTATCTGGATGAGTTGGAACACCAACGGCGAAGGATTAATCAACAAAATACGTTGGGAGCGCTTATTTACCACCGTTAATGGTACAGGAAAACCAATTTCATTTTTTATTCCGTTTTTAGTGTTACTATTTGGATGGATAGGGTTTAACAAGTGGAGAGCACGCAAGAAATAGTTTATTTGTTTTTTGTTTATCTCATGATTTAAAATGTACACTTATAGTTTTGAAAAATTAGAAGCATGGATTGAAGCCAAAAAGCTTTCAATAGATTTATACGTTTTAACCAAAAAATTTCCTTCTGAAGAAAAATTTGGATTAACTTCTCAGTTACGAAGAGCATCCGTATCTGTTTGCTCTAATATAGCTGAAGGCTCTGCAAGAAAAACCAATAAGGACAAAGCCCATTTTACAATCATGGCATTTAGCTCTGCTGTTGAAGTTCTAAATCAGATTATTATTGCTAACGAGTTAGAGTTAATTACCACTGAAGATTACAAAACTTTAAGAAAACAAATTGAAATTATAACGAATAAGTTGAATGCGCTAAGAAACCACCAAATAAACAAATAAACGCATCAACAAATGAACATCTTGTTGCACCCCACATATTTCCCAAACATTGCGCACTTTGTCGCCATAGCGCAAGCAGATAATGTAGTGTTTGAAACCAATGATAATTTTTTAAAGCAGACTTACAGAACCCGCTCGTACATTTATGCTGCCAACGGAAAATTGTTGCTGAACATTCCTGTAATCCATTCCCAAAAAAACCGTCAGAAATACAAGGATGTCAAAATTTCCAATGATTATAAGTGGCAAGACCTGCATTGGAAATCATTACTTTCAGCCTACAGAACCTCGCCTTTTTTTGAATATTATGAAGATGAGCTTCAGCCATTGTTCAACGCCAAAACTGACTATATTTTAGATTTTAATTTGAAGTGTTTCGAAGTGGTTTGTGACTGTTTGCAATTAGAATTGAATGCTTCTAAAACCGAAATATTTGAAAAAACGGTGGAAAACAAAACAGATTTTAGGTATTTGGTAAACGCCAAAAAAGAATTTCACAAACCTTTTGAAAGCTACACACAGGTTTTTGATGACAAACATGGCTTTATAAATAATTTAAGTATTTTGGATTTACTTTTTAACGAAGGCCCGAATACATTGAATTATTTGGAATCGCAAGTTTTAAAACCATTTTTAGCAAATGACAGACTTCAATAAAATATCGAATGTCAGTCTGAGCCTGTCGAAGACATTAGGAATTTCGTTTTCAAAAAGCATTTCGACTGCGCTTCATGTGACACGTTCTATTTTTTATCATAGGGTCAAAAAACAGTTATAATGCTACAAACAATTGCTCATTATAGTTGCCACATTTTTCTCCCTTTGTTAGTGGCATTGGTTTGGTATAAACCCACTTGGAAAACAGCTTTTTTAGTGATGTTTTCGGGTATGTGGATTGATTTGGACCATTTGCTCGCCAATCCTATTTTTGACCCGAATAGGTGCAGTATTGGTTTTCATCCGTTGCATTCTTATTATGCCATCCTAATTTATTTGTTTTTATTGGTTCCGAAGAAAAGCCGTTTGGTGGCCTTGGGATTGGTGATTCATATTATTGCGGATTTGGTGGATCGTGCTTTCATGTGAATATATTCACGCAAAGGCGCAAAGGAGATTGTGAAAGGAATCGCAAATGTAGATTTTGGAATTTGATAGTTTTAAAACCAGATTTATAAACAGAATAATCTTTGCGCCTTAACGACTTTGCGCGACCATTCTTTTTTACGAAAACTAAAAACCTACTCCAAACCCAAAGTGGCCATAATAGGGAAATGGTCAGAATTATGTGTGCTGAAAGTTTTAAAACCGTTGACTGCAAAAGCTTCATCAGATAAAATAAAATCGATTCTAGCGGGGAAAAATTTAAAATCGTAGGTGCGTCCAAAGCCATTTCCAGCTTCTTTAAAAGCATCGTTCAAATCGTCTTTAATGGTTCGGTACACATACGAAAACGCCGAATTATTAAAATCGCCACAAATAATCATTTTATAAGGGCATTGCTTTTTGTGCATTAAAAACAGTTCAGCCTGAAACTGCTGCATTTCAAAAGTCTTCCCTACGCGCTTCAACAAACGCTCAGAATCTTCTTTTTTGAGGTTTTCGGCCTTGGTGTCAATCCGCATGGATTCCAAATGGATGTTATAAATTCTCAGCGTATCTTTTCCTTTTACCACATCTGCAAAAATAGCATTGTTGGGCGTATCTGGAAACTCCACAGAACCTGAATTTATAATGGGATATTGTGAAAAAATAACCTGTCCGTTCGTTATTTTTTTCCCTGAAAGATTTTCATATTTATATTTAAAAAAAGAAAAATCAATATGGTTATTGGGGTGGTATTCCTGCACGCATAAAACCTGCGGTGACGTTTCTTTAATAAAATCCACTATCTTCGTTTCAACGCCCTTTTCGGGGATCCAATCATACAGATTAAAAAGCCTGACATTATAGTTCATCACTTTAAAATTATTGGGATGCTCTATCGTTTTTGAAGAAGAAAATTTATAAAGCGACCCAAAAGACAGGTAACCGATGGTTATCGCCACCAATGATAAACGCTACATTGACCAAAGTTAAAAATGGCACACCCAAACTTAAAACGGAAAGGATAGAAAATGTTTTAGGCGGCACAAATGGCAATATGTATGATAACAGTAAAAGTGTGACTGCTATGGCATTGAGCACATAAATGATTTTGTCGAAAAACCCCAGCTGTTTCATGTTTTTGTTTTAAAAGACCAATGACGGGAGACGGAAGTGTCTTCGGTCATCTGTCATCCGTCATCATTTACTTTCCTGCTCTAAATAAAAACTCCTTTTCTTCTGATGTCAAACTATCATAACCGCTTTTGCTGATTTTATCCAGAATAACATCAATTTTTTTCTGATTATTAAACTGGTCGAATTCGCCTTTCGTGTAGCCCCCAACTTTCGATTTGTTTTTATGTACAGTTTTCAATGGCCTTTTCTTTGATGGCTTGAACATACTGGCAATAGCATCCATAAAACGTTCAAAGCCTTTACCAATATCTTGACCTTTTACGTATTGAATGGCATAAAAACACCCCAAGGCCGCGCCTCCCAAATGGGCTAAATTTCCACCGGTATTGATTCCGAACAAGCCAATCACATCCAATACAACGATGGCCGCTCCGAGATACCACAATTTCAATCTGAAGGTAAAAAACTGAACCTCCTGATGTGGCATATACGCACAGATAAAAATCATCAAAGTCCTTACCGATGCCGAAGCACCCACCAAATGAGTTTTTCCAAACACACTAGGAAACAAACTGTAAGCAACCATAAATAAGAAACCGCCGCAAATGGCACCAAGAAAATACACATTCAAAGCTAATTTAGGACTGAAAATATTTAAAAAGAACCGCCCTATATAATACAACCAAAGCATATTAAAAAGAATATGCAAAAAATCATAATGTACAAAAGCGTAAGTAATGATGCCCCATGGTTGCAGGATAAAATTACCAAAATCACTTGGCAGTTCTAGCCAACTTAAACTGATACTGAATAAGGATTTTAAAACTAAACCTATAAGAAAAACGATCACATTGATGGCTATCAGCTTTTCCAGCACATTAAGCCTACCCAACTTATATTTTATGTCTTGAATTGAAATCATTAATACCAACGGTTTCTGTTAAATTGTGTTCGTTTCCAATACCACATGATGATGAAGCCTGTTAATGCACCACCAACGTGCGCCATATAGGCCGTATTGCTCGGACTGAAAAAAGATTGTCCAGTAACCCCTGAAATTAAATCCAACAAAATAATACCTGGAATAAAATACTTCGCTTTTATAGGAATAGGCAAAAAAATCATCATCAATTCAGCATTGGGATTTATCATACCAAATGCCACTAAAATCCCCATAATACAACCAGAAGCACCGACCATAGAGGCATAATAAATCTCATTAAACTGCTGACCAATGGCTGTAAAGACCTTGCCATCCTTAAACACTTCAAGAATCTGTTCGTGTGTAGCACCAAGACTTAAAGCTTGAGCTTCCATAGGGATATATTTAAAATAATAATAGCCCACTTGTAACGCAACCGCACCTAATCCAGCCGAAAAATAGACAAATAAAAATCGTTTAGAACCCAACGTTTGTTCTACGGGTGTCCCAAACATCCAAAGCGCAAACATATTAAATAAAATATGCATAAAACCGCCGTGCATAAACATATGGGTAATAATTTGCCAAGGTTTAAAAGCCTCATTTTTCGGAAAATGCATGGCAAACAAATCATAAAACATAGCACCATCGTTTCCGATTGCCAACGTAGCCACGAACATAATCACGTTTATGATTATTAAATGCTTGACCATTCCTGATATCCTAATCATCTTCTATATAAATTTTTTATCCAGTTCGTCCACACTCATTGTAATGAAAGTGCGTCTGTTTGTGGGCGACACATTGGGTTCTTTACAGGCAAAAAGTCTATTTACCAAATGCTCCTGTTCATCTTTTTCAAGGGATTGCCCTGTTTTTATGGCCAAACTCTTTGCCATCGATTTTGCCAACAAATCGGTAGCACTAAAATGGCTGTCGGGCACTTCATTCTCCACATCGCTAATCAATTGCTCCAAAATAATAGATACTTCACTCTCTGGCACACTTACGGGCACACCGGTAATTTCTACCATTTCTTTTGAAACGTTTGAAAACACAAATCCCGTATGTTCCAAATCGGTTTTTAATTGGTCAATTAAAACCAATTCCTGTGGGGTAAAATGCAGTTGTAAAGGAAACAGTAATTGTTGGCTCGACGCTTCTTTAACCGTCATATTCTGTAAAAACTCTTCATACAAAATACGTTGGTGTGCCCGATGCTGATCCAAAACCAACATCCCTGATTTTATGGTGCTTACTATGTATTTATTATGGATTTGATGGGTGGCATGCACCTGCTCAGCTTGCGTTTCATCATCAAATAATGAGGTTGCTTGCTCTTCACTTTCAAAATGCACTTCGCCAAAATCCTCTTGAAAATCGTTGCCTTTAGATTCCAACCCCACATACAAACTATCCCAACTATTGGAGGATTGTGTTTTAAAAGCGGTAGTCTGTTTTCCCGAACTCCCAGTTTCCTTAAACGGATTGAAATTTCTATCGAATTCTATTTTAGGGGTACTGCCACCGTTATCTTTATAACTGTAAGGTGTATCCAGCGTGGCATCACGTTCAAAATCCAGTACGGGCGCAATATTGAATTGTCCCAAACTGTGTTTTACCGCAGACCGCAATAAGGCATACAAAGTATGTTCATCATCAAATTTAATTTCCGTTTTTGTGGGATGGATATTGATATCGATGGTTTGTGGATTGACCGTTAAATTCAAAAAATAGCTGGGATGTGTGCCGCCTTTCAACAAGCCATCAAATGCGGATGAAATAGCATGGTTCAAATAAGCACTTTTTATAAAACGGTCGTTGACAAAAAAATACTGCTCGCCGCGTGTTTTCTTGGCGAATTCTGGTTTGCCGACAAATCCGGATATTTGAAGCACTTCAGTATCTTCATCAACAGGCACTAATTTCTCATTGGTTTTTGTTCCGAAGATATTCACGATACGCTGTCTGTAATTGCTAATAGGCACATTAAAGGTTTCGCTGCCGTTATTGAATAAATTAAATGAAATACTGGGATGTGCCAAGGCTACCCGATGAAATTCGTCAATCACATGGCGCAACTCTACGGTATTTGATTTTAAAAAATTTCGGCGTGCCGGAATATTAAAAAAGAGGTTTTTTACCGCAATAGACGTCCCTTTTGGTGTTACAATAACCTCTTGCGAGACGATGCTACTGCCTTCAATTTCAATACATGTGCCAACATCTTCATTTTCTTGTTTGGTTTTCAGTTCCACATGGGCAATAGCGGCAATGCTTGCCAAAGCCTCGCCACGAAAGCCTTTGGTGTGCAATTGAAATAAATCATCCGCAGAACGGATTTTAGAAGTGGCATGTCGCTCAAAACTCAAACGGGCATCTGTAGGGCTCATGCCTTTGCCATCGTCAATTACTTGAACTAGGGTTTTACCGGCGTCTTTTATAATCAATTTAATGGTGGAAGCTCCAGCATCGATGGCATTTTCCATGAGCTCCTTAACAACCGAAGCCGGACGTTGTACAACTTCTCCAGCGGCAATTTGGTTTGCGACGTGATCTGGTAATAGTTGTATGATGTCTGCCATAAATTAGTTTGAAAAGAAAATAGATAAATCGAAATCGATGATAAAAAGGAACACTAAAACAAGTATGACAATAATAATCAAAATACGCCTATTGGCTTCTTTATCTGGATTGTTTTTAAAATCGTCTACAGCATTGTTTATTTTTGTTTTCAAACCTTTATTCGCTCCAACAGTCGTCCTGAATTCATCAAACTTATGCTTGATTTCATACGGATTCCCCTGACCTTTATCATCAAAATGACGTGGTGTGTAGCTAAATTGTTTGTTTTTACGAGTTTTAAAAAGTCCCATGATATATGTGTTTTATATGAATCCGTTATTTGAATCTATTTTCTAACAGATACATACAAATCAATAATAATACCAAAATAAACACGAGCAACTTCATGGAAAAACCACTTTTCCGTTTTCGTTTGTTTATATCGCGATGGCTGCTCCATTTTGAAACAAAACCTTCTTTTTCAGATCTTTTATTTTCATCTGAAATATCTTGGCTTTCCTTTGAAAGCTTAGATTGATATTGAAACGTTTTGTTTTTACGTTGTTTAAACAAAGTGCCTATTTACTTAGCTTCAAAAATACTTAAAAATAGAGAGATTTAGGGAAAGGGAATGCTAAAAATTGTTAACAAAAACTACAAGTTGGGAGTTGGAAGCACTAAGATGGAAGTTAGAAACCAAGCCAA
>CAXBNH010000011.1:0-19004 GCA_963976905.1 uncultured Algibacter sp. | reverse complement strand
CCTTTAAAACATGACCACCGTCAAAGACGGTGGTTTTTCAATGTGAAATAAATTATTTCTAATTAACCAAACAACTAAATATGCTGAAAAGAAAGAAGTTTTAAAATTAGTAGTAATTTCATCTGAAACACTATCCAACGGCTTCTTAAATAATTCGATAAATTTTGTCATGATTAAATTATTAATAAAATTCTTTCAAAGATAAATCAACATATCCACTTTTCACTATCTCAAAAAATATAAATCAATTAATTCCCCGCTACCGGTAAGCTCTGCTTAATGATAATAACAGTAAACAAAAAAGCCCGTATAGTGAATCCCCCGCTCCTCCAAGTCGAGAGACTTTGCGGAGCCAGTTTATTAAGATAGCAAAAATAACAAGAAAACACTTTTACAATGAAGCAGAACTAAAAGTATCACCTTGAGATAAATCCCCTGTATCAAATCCTTTTTTAAACCAGCGCATACGTTGTGCAGATGTGCCATGTGTAAAAGAGTCAGGAACCACCCTGCCACTGGATTGTTTTTGTAACCTGTCATCACCAATGGCGTTGGCGGCATTCATGGCTTCTTCTAAATCACCCGTTTCCATCATCTGTGTCATTTGTTGTGAATGATGTGCCCAAACACCTGCAAAAAAATCGGCTTGGAGTTCCAATCTTACCGAGTATTTATTATATTCTGTTTTACTGACCCGCCCTCTCAACTGTTGCATTTTTTCTGAAGTCCCCATTATTTTTTGAATATGATGACCTACTTCATGGGCAATGACATACGCTTGTGCAAAATCTCCGGGGGCATTCAATTGGCGCTCCATATCATCAAAAAAACTTAAATCCAAATATAATTTTTCGTCCCCTGGACAATAAAAAGGCCCTGTGGCACTAGAAGCCGCACCGCAAGCAGAAGATACTGAACCCGTAAAAAGAACCAATGTAGGCTCTCTATAATTATTTAAAAGTTTGTTCCAAACATCTTCTGTATTGGCCAAAATAGTAGCACTGAATTCGGCTAATTCTTGATCTTTTGCCGTAGGTTCATAGGGCGCAGAAGATTCCGTTAACGATCCACCACTTAAAAACTGACTTATCAAAGTGAGTGGGTTTTTACCCATCACGAAAGATATAACCAAAAATACACCAACTATAAATAGCCCAACTTTTGAAAAAAGGATTTTAACCAATGGTCCTAACAATGTTGGGTTAAAGCCTCCAAATCCTTGTCCAGAACTGCCTTGGCCTCTTCGGTCGTCCACATTGGAACTTTGCCTTCTGCCTTTCCATTTCATAATATTATCAAATATATTTTATTGCTTCAATTTACATAATATATAAATATCTGAAGCCTTGTTTTCTATAATTTGGTTTTAACCTAAAAAGGGTCTGTCTTTCTCGAGATGTATCACTCTAATTCGTGTTTTCTATCGAAATAAATTACCTCGGGATATATAAATCCGAAAAGGACAAATAAAACTAAGGCGCTGGATTAGGAATCGCAGCATGCACCGCATTAATCTGCTTTAAAATATCATCACTTAAAGTCACATGGATACTATCAATATTTTCTTTTAATTGCTCCAAATTGGTAGCACCAATAATATTACTGGTCACAAAGGGCTGCTGGGTAACAAACGCCAAACTCATTTGAGCCAAGGTCATATTGTTATCTTCAGCTATTTTTAAATAACGCTTGGCCGCCTCGGTTGCTTGCTCACTACTGTATCTCGTAAAGGTTGGGAACACCTTCAATCGGGCATCATCAGCGGCAGTCCCTTTAATATATTTACCAGACAAAACCCCAAAAGCCATAGGCGAATACGTTAGCAAACCTATGTTTTCACGTATGGAAATTTCGGCCATATCGCCTTCAAAAACCCTATTTATCAAAGAATAAGCATTTTGTATGGTAGCAATTCTAGGCAGGTTGTTTTTATTGGATTCTTCCACAAAACGCATCATGCCCCAAGCTTTTTCATTGGAAATACCAATATTTCCAATTTTGCCAGCTTTTATTTGTTTATCCAATAAATGAAGTACTTCATTAAAATTGTCTTTCCAAGCATCCTCTGGGTTGTGAACGTAATCACGAATTCCAAAAGTATTCGTGTCACGCTCTGGCCAATGGATTTGATATAAATCAATATAATCGGTTTGCAGGCGTTTTAATTCCTTGTCAATTGCCTCATTAACGGCATCAGGGGTAAGCCCTACCGTTCTCACATGGGCAGTGTAAGCTCTTGGACGGCCCACAATCTTGCTTGCCAAAATAACTTTATCCCTATTGCCAGTTTTGTTCAGCCAATTGCCTAAAATAGTACTGGTGCTTCCTTGGGTTTCGGGACTTGCAGGAACAGGATACATTTCAGCGGTGTCAATAAAATTTACACCTTGGTCTAGAGCATAATCCAATTGGGCATAGCCTTCGGCTTCGGTATTTTGATTGCCCCATGTCATGGTGCCCAAACATATTTTACTGATTTTTGTATTGGTATTTGGTAAAGTTGTGTATTTCATAAATTATATTTTGTCATTCCCGCAAAGGCAGAAATCTTTTTAATTGAAATTCAAAGTTTGCTAATGGACTTCTTGATAAATCGATTGAATTTTTTAAATAAGGCGTAAAGATAAAAAACCTCTAAAAGTTTTAAGGCCTTTAGAGGCTTTTTATAAATTAAGGCTTGATGCCTATTCAATTTCTGAGAAATCAACCAAATTTTATTGCTCGTTCAGCAATTTAGAAAGCTCATCCAACTTAGGCGTTAAAATCACTTCAATGCGTCTGTTTTTAGCCTTTCCTTGTATGGTTTCGTTGGATGCAATAGGTGCAAACTCCCCACGACCGGCCGCTGTTAAATTTTCGGGGTTTATTTTATCGTTTTCTCTTAAAATATTGACAATGGAAGTAGCTCGTTTGGTAGATAAATCCCAGTTATCACTTAATGGGCCACTACCTGGATACGGCACATTATCGGTATGACCTTCAATTAAAACGGCAATGTCTGGGTTGTCACCTAGCACACCACCCAATTGTTTCACGGCACGGCGTCCTTCTGGCCCTACAGCCCAACTTCCTGAACTGAAAAGTAATTTGTTTTCCATAGACACATATACTTTACCATCACGCTGCTCAACCGTCAATCCTTTACCTTCAAAATCGGTCAAGGCTCTTGATATGGCATTTTTAAGCGCCGTCATGGCGGCATCTTTTGAGGCAATAACAGCTTCCAATTCTGCCACACGATTGGAACGGCTTTCCAATTCTTTTTTAAGTTTTTCTAAACGAGCGTTTTCAGCCGCTAAGGCTGCTTCTTTGGCTTCCAGTTCGGCTAACAATTCCCGGTTTTTTCTGGAATTTTCTGCAATGGATGCTGAACTGTTTTTTTCCAAAGCATTATAAGAAGCTTTTAAGTTCTCTAAATTTGCCACCGCCGCATCGTACTCGCCTTGCAATCTGTTTCTATTGGCAACAGCGTCTTCATGTGCTACTTTAAGTTTATCCAACTCATTTTGAAGTTTATTTTTCTCTGCAGATAAATCTCTATTTTCATCAGAAAGCTTTCTGTTTTCTTCCTTTAAGTTCATGTACTTACTCTCTAAATCTTTATAGACTTTCGGCGACACACAGGATGCTAAAAGCACCAACACCATAACTGATAACGTGATTTTTTTAATCATTTTTTTGGGTTCTATTAGGGTTTATTAAATTATAATTAGTTTTCAACTTCTACTAAAATAGGGCAATGGTCGCTATGCACGGCATCTTGCAATATAACGGCTCTTTTGATCTTTTCTTGTAATGGTTTTGAAACCATGGCATAATCCAATCGCCAACCTTTGTTATTGGCACGGGCATTGGCTCGGTAACTCCACCAGCTGTATTGTTGTGTTGCAGCGTTTAAATATCGGAAAGAATCAATAAATCCGTTATCTATAAAAGCCCCAATCCAAGCACGCTCCACAGGTAAGAACCCAGAAGTATTGCTCAACCCTTTGGGATTATGGATATCTATTTCTTCGTGGCAAATATTATAATCGCCACAAATAACAAGATTCGGGATGTCTTTTTTCAGATTGTTAATATAAGCTTGAAACATATCCATATATTCCAGTTTGTGGTCTAATCGTGCATCATTGGTTCCCGAAGGCAAATACAAACTCATGACCGAAATACCATCAAAATCGGCACACAGGTTTCTACCTTCGAAGTCCATCGAAGCAATTCCCGTGCCATACTCTACATGGTTGGGCTTTATTTTACTCAGAATCGCCACGCCACTATAGCCTTTTTTCTGTGCACTAAACCAATAGTTATATTTATAACCCGCTTCTTCAAAAAGAGTTAAATCCAATTGCTCTTGCATCGCCTTTATTTCTTGCAGGCAAATTACATCTGGACTGGCGCTTTTCAACCAATCTAAAAAGCCCTTATTTATGGCTGCTCGAATACCGTTTACGTTATAAGATATAATTTTCATTTTTTGATTTTATTTTCTAACAAGAAACAAAATTAAATAATGCCTTACTTTTACACTATTAATTACCGCAAGAGTTTTAACGAAAACTATTAACAAAATATTTTAGGCTAATTTTAGTTTAAATACCTGATGAAACATCTCTTAACCATTCTTCTGTTTTTTATTTGCTTTTGCGCATTGGCACAAGGGCAAACATCTCATTATAGAATTAAGAAAGTAGCGGTAAAAGACACGATTATTATTGAAAACACAAGCATCAATTCCAGTTTTTTTAAAATTGAAAAGAAAGACCAATCCATTATTGATTCTACGTTTTATAACATTGATTTTTCAAAAGCCATTTTAACTTTTAAAAAACCTGTTGAAACCGATTCCATCATCATAAATTATTTACGCTTTCCTGAATTTTTAACTAGAACCTATCAACAATTAGATGAAAGCATTATTGTAGAAAACACCAATAATCTTCAAAACTTATATAAATTATCACAATCTAACAACGCCGAAAACACTATGCCTTTTGATGGTTTGACCACTTCTGGAAGTATTTCGAGAGGGGTTACCGTGGGAAACAATCAAAATTCAGTTTTAAATAGTGAACTGGATTTGCAGATTACGGGAAAATTAAACGATAAAGTATCCTTAAGGGCATCCATTCAAGATGCCAATATCCCTTTACAAGAAAGCGGTTATAGCCAACGATTGGATGAATTTGACCAAGTTTTTATTGAATTGTTCAGCGATACATGGAACATACGTGCGGGCGATATCGATTTGCAAAACATCCATTCATATTTTGCCAATTTCTCCAAACGGGTGCAAGGCTTATCGATTAACACAACTTTTGGCAATGACGATTCACAAACCAATCTGTTTGCTGCCGGTGCTATTGTGCGCGGCCAATTTACCACCAGCCAGTTTACGGCTCAAGAAGGCAATCAAGGGCCCTATAAATTGCAAGGTCCCAATGGCGAATTGTTTGTACTTATTGTGTCAGGAAGTGAAACCGTGTATGTAAATGGTGTGGTGGTGCAACGGGGAGAAGACAAAGATTATATTATTGATTACAATGCTGGTGAAATTATCTTTAACGCCACGTTTCCCATCACTTCAGAAATGCGGATTACGGTAGATTACCAGTTTAGCGAGCGCAATTATTCTCGTATCGTCGCTTATGGCGGTGGCCGATTTGAAAGCGAAAAACTAAACATCGGTGTTTCGGTGTATTCTGAAAACGACTCCAAAAACCAACCTTTACAACAAAATCTTTCTGAAGAACAAGCCGATACCCTATCAAATGCTGGCGACGATAAATCCCAAATGGTAGCACCATCTGCTGTTTTGGATTCTTATAGTGAAAACCGCATTTTATACAAAAAAGAACTCATTGGAAGCGAAGACGTGTTTGTGTTTTCTAACAACCCCGATGATGAACTGTATCGTGTTACGTTTAGTCAAGTGGGCAACAATCAAGGTAATTATGTATTGAGCAGCAACAATGCCATCAATAATATTTACGAATATGCGGGCATTTTGCAGGGAAATTATGCGCCTATTGTGCAATTGGTAGCTCCAACAAAACTCCAGATGGCGGTGGTTAATGGCGATTATAAACCTACTGAAAAAACACAAATCAATTTTGAAATCGCGGGAAGCAAAAAAGATTTAAACTTATTTTCAAATACTGATGATGATGACAATGATGGAGTTGCAACCAAATTAAACGTTGAGCAATTTTTGATAAAAACCGATAGCCTATGGAATTTAAAAGCCTTTATTGATACGGATTATATCAGCACCGATTTCAGGAACATTCAAGGGCTTTATAATCCTGAATTTAATCGCGATTGGAACTTGGACCAAACCAACATCAACGGCATTGGGTATAATTTGGGCAATCAAATTTTGATGCATTCGGGTTTGCAATTGTATCATCCCGAAAAAGGGACAGCGACCTATCAATTTGAACATTTGGGCTATTCTGAAAATTTCAATGGCAATAGACATGTGGCGAATGTAGACCTGTTGCTTAATAAATTCAACATTTCATCATATTCTAGTTTTTTAAATGCGGAGTCTAGTTTAAATACTTCTACGTTTTTAAGATCTTATAATAGATTCACTTACAGCATGAAAAAAAGCTGGGTTGGTGCAAAACTGGCTGTTGAGGATAATGAGCAAAAAATCAAGACGACACAAGAATTAACACCATTGAGCCAGAAATTCAAATCTTATGAAGTGTTTACAGGTATTGGCGATAGCACTCAGGTATTTGCTGAAATTGGTTATAAACACCGAGTGAATGATAGTATCCGCAACAATCAATTACAAAAAGTAAATACCTCCAATACCTTCTATTTGGATTCCCGAATCATTCAAAATAAAAACACCAATCTATCACTTTATGCGAATTATAGAACCTTAAAAAGTGAAGATATCGCTATTGAAGATGAACAATCTATAAATTCCCGACTTCAATACAGACAAAAATTTTTCAAACAAATCGTGCAATGGAACACGGTTTTTGAAACCAATTCCGGCACCTTGCCACAGCAGGATTTTTCGTATGTAGAAGTGGAAGCCGGCCAAGGCAATTACACATGGATTGATTACAATGAAAATGGCATTCAAGAATTGGAGGAATTTGAAATTGCACAATTTCAAGATCAAGGCAAGTACATTCGAGTATTGTTGCCAAATCGTGTGTTTATCAAAACGCATCAAAATAGGTTGAGCCAAATCTTAACTATTAATCCTGCGCAATGGTCTGTTTCAGAAAGCAAATCGGAAAAATTCTGGTCGCATTTTTATAACCAAACCAGTTATTTGATGGATAGAAAAGTAAGGCGAGACGGCAATAATTTCAACTTAAACCCTTTTGAAAAAGACATAGATAACCAATTGGGCTTGCAATTGAACTTTAAAAATGTACTGTTCTTAAATCGCGGAAAACAACATTATACAGCATCTTACACCATATTAAACAATAAAACCCGCAATATTTTAACCATTGGTTTTATAGAAAACAATTTGCAAAGCCATCAATTTAATTTCAATCATAAGTTTGAAGAAAGTTGGTTGATTACTTTGGAATCTGCCTTTGACACCAATGAAAGCATCAGCGAAAATTTTACAAGCAAGAATTATAATTTTGATGAAACGCGTTTAAATCCGAAATTATCTTATTTATTGAATGACAATACACGCTTTGATATTTTTTACCAATACACCACGAAAGAAAACACCATAGGTAATTTGGAGTTATTAAAGCAACAGAAATACGGGGCATCATTCACTTTGGCAAATAATCAAAATAGTGCCATTAATGGGGAGTTGAACTTTTTTTCAAATGCTTTTAATGGCAACCCAAACACGCCTGTGGCCTACCAAATGCTGGAAGGTTTACAGCCTGGGAAAAACTTTACGTGGAGTTTGTTGGCTCAAAAGAAGCTAACCACTTTTTTAGATTTAAACCTAAGTTACTTTGGCAGAAATACAGAAACCAGTAAAACCATACACACAGGTACCGTACAGCTAAAAGCCTATTTTTAACAATTTTATAAGTAGGACGTCATCTTTATTTTTGTAATTTCGTAGTTGGTATGGGCAAAATAGTCGTCATCTTTTATTCTTTTTTGATTCTTCTTCAAAGTTTCAATATCAATTTGGAAGACATTCCCAAGTTTAGTGCATTGCTGGAACATGCCCAATACCATAAGGCCATGTACGGCGATAATTTTTTCGAGTTTTTATCGGAGCATTATGGTGAGCAAAAAGCGTCGCATGACAACAATCATAAGGAACATGAAAACTTACCATTTAAGGACAGCCATCACATGTGCACGCATATAAATACAGTTTTTACCTTATTTTCTACTACTAATTTTACAACTTGTAATCAGATATCCACAGAGGTTCCTTTAAACTTTTTTTACAAAAACATCTTTTCTTTATTTGAAAAACCATCCGTTTTTCAGCCACCAAAATTAGCCTGATTCTTTTCAATAAGTTTCTTATTAAAGCATTCAAATAACGATTTTGAATGGTTTCGATTAATTGTTTATTAAAATGAATTATGCTAGAAAATATCATAAAATTCAGCTTAAAAAATAAGTTGATTATCCTCTTATTTATCGCCTTTGTTATTGGTTTCGGAATACTATCAATAACACGTATTTCCATTGGCGCGGTTCCAGATATTACAAATAACCAAGTTCAGGTCATTACCACGTCCAGAAATTTATCCACACAAGATGTGGAGCAATTCATTACTTATCCAGTGGAGCTTGAAATGGCAAATCTTCCAGGCGTTGAAGAAATACGTTCGGTCTCAAAATTCGGCCTATCGGTGGTCACCATTGTTTTTAATGACAACCTTGGCACCTATTTGCCACGGCAATTGATTGCCGAAAAAATAAAATCAGCCTCAGAAAAAATCCCTCAAGGTTTTGGGACACCAGAGATGGGGCCCATAACCACAGGTTTGGGAGAGATCTACCAATATGTCTTGGACGTAAAACCAGAGTTTAAAGATGAGTATTCCATTACAGACCTGCGTACCATTCAAGATTGGATTGTAAAAAGGCAGCTATCTGGAATTCCCGGCGTGGTGGAAGTCAATACTTGGGGCGGCCATTTAAAGCAATATGAAATAGCCATCAATCCACAAAAACTTCAGGCTATGTCTATTGCTTATGCTGATATTTTTGATGCTCTGGAAAAAAACAACAGCATTGCTGGCGGTGGGTACATTGAAAAAACCAACAAAGCTTTTTTTATAAGAGGAGAAGGCTTGGTTACTTCACTAAAAGACATAGAAAATATTGTTGTAAAAAATGACGGTCTGCCCATTTATATTAAAGATATTGCAACTGTTGGCTTTGGAAGTGCCACACGCTTTGGTGCGATAACAGGAAATGGCGAAGGCGAAAAAGTTTTAGGCCAAGTGATTGATGCGGTAAAAAAACGGATAACCGCCATTGAAGGCGCTTTACCAGAAGGCGTTTACATCAATGGCTTTTTAGAGCGTAGCGAGCTTATTGGAAAAACAACGTTTACCGTGTCCGAAAATTTGATTTTGGGCTCACTCATTGTAATTTTTGTAGTGGTATTGCTTTTAGGAAATTTACGCTCTGGATTGGTAGTGGCCTCAGTCATTCCGCTGAGTTTACTATTTGCTATTTCATTAATGAACGCTTTTGGAATCGATGCTAATCTGATGAGTTTGGGCGCCATTGATTTTGGAATCATCATTGATGGCAGCGTTATTATTGTGGAGTTTATTGCTTTTCAAATTACGTCGCAAAGTTCAAGGATAACAGCTCTCAACAAAACAGAACAACAACTTCATATTGATGCCATTACCCAAAAAAGTGCATCAAAAATGATGAATTCAGCCATCTTTGGACAGCTTATCATCCTTATTGTTTTCATCCCTATTTTATCATTAAGCGGCGTGGAAGGCAAAATGTTTAAGCCTATGGCGTTAACTTTCAGTTTTGCTTTAGTAGGTGCCATGATTTTCTGTTTGACATACGTTCCTGTAATTTCCTCTTTATTTTTAAAACCCGACAAACAAAGTGATAAAAACATCTCGGTTCGGTTGATGCGTTTTTTAAACAAAATCTACAAACCCAGCATACATTGGGCTTTAGAAAACAAAAAAATAGTGGTATCCCTTGCTGGATTTTTACTCGCTGCAAGCATTTGGGTTTTCACCTCTATGGGTGGCGAATTTGTGCCCACTTTAGATGAAGGCGATTTTGTGATACAACCCGTTTTGCCCACAGGCACCTCATTAGGAAAAACCATAGAGATTACAACAAAAATCGAAAATATCCTTTTGGAAAATTTCCCTGAAGTAGATCAAGTGGTAAGCCGTATTGGAGCTGCCGAAGTCCCCACAGACCCCATGAGCATGGAAGATAGTGATATCATCATTAAACTAAAACCTAAAAACGAATGGGTTTCTGCCGAAAACAAAGATGAACTGGCCGATAAATTTAAAGAGGCGCTTACCGTTATTCCGGGCATGGACGTAGAATTTACCCAACCCATTGAAATGCGTTTTAATGAATTGATAACCGGGGTTCGGGCAGATGTTGCCATCAAGGTTTTTGGTGAGGATTTGTCTGTTTTAGCCAATAAGGCCAACGAGATAAAAGGCCTCATTCAAAATGTGGAAGGCGCTTCTGATATTATTATTGAAAAAGTGGAAGGCTTACCACAAATGAACGTAACCTACAACCGAAGCAAAATAGCACGTTACGGACTGAATATTTCAGACATAAACCACTTGATTTCAATGGGCTTTGCCGGAACTACCGTGGGCACTGTTTTTGAGGGCGAAAAACGTTTTGATATGGTCGTCCGTTTAGATAAAGCCCATAGAAAAAACATTGAAAACCTGCGCAACCTGTATGTGGATGCCCCCAACGGGCCAAAAATCCCATTAAGCGAATTGGCAGAAATAAAATACAGTACAGGCCCTTCTAAAATTTCTAGAGATGACACCAAACGCAGAATTGTAGTGGGTATCAATGTTAGGGATCGGGATTTGCAATCGGTTGTAAATGATGTACAAAGCATTATCAAAAGTAACCTAAATCTACCGCCAGGCTATACCATTACCTATGGTGGCCAGTTTGAAAACCTTCAAAGTGCCAAAAACCGTTTAATGGTGGCAGTACCCGTAGCACTTGTCCTTATTTTTATACTGCTCTATTTTGCCTTTGGCTCGGTTAAAGAAGCGCTCATGGTGTATTCTGCCATTCCACTTTCTGCGGTAGGCGGCATTATGCTCTTATGGATTCGGGATATGCCTTTTAGCATTTCCGCAGGTGTGGGCTTTATCGCCCTTTTTGGTATTGCCGTACTTAACGGTATTGTGCTTATCGAGCATTTTAAAGAATTAAAAGCAGAAGGTATTACAGATATTGAGGAACGCATAAAAAAAGGCACTTCAGAACGCTTACGCCCTGTTTTGCTAACTGCCGCCGCCGCCGCATTGGGCTTTTTGCCCATGGCTATTTCTACCAATGCAGGTGCCGAGGTGCAACGTCCTTTGGCTACTGTGGTTATTGGCGGTCTGGTTTCTGCAACTGTTTTAACACTTATTGTACTGCCCGTTTTGTACGCTTGGTTTGAAGAAAAAAAAGCCATGAAACTAAATAAAAAAGCCATTATTTCAATAGTTATTATTTTGGTTTCTTTAAATATACATGCCCAAAAAAAGCCTTTGAATGTTGATGAAATTTTTGAATTGGCCAAAGCAAACAATGCCAGCCTTAAAGCAAATCGTTTAAAAACGGATGAAAGCAACACCCTGATTGGTAGCGCCTTTAATTTTGATAAAACCGCCGTATATTATAATTATGACGAAAGCAATTTAGCTATAAACGGCCTGCCCTTAAAGGTTTTTGGAGTGTCGCAAGACTTCAAGTTCCCAACGGTTTATTTTGCCAATAAGCATGTGAACACAGCCAAATATGAGCTTCAGCTTTTAAAACGCGATGTCCATTTGGCATATTACAAGCTAAGTTATGCAAAAAACAAAGCGGAAACCTTTCGGTACTTAGATAGTTTGTACCAAAATTTTGCGAGTGCTTCCACTCGGCGTTTTGAATTGGGCGAAACCAATTACCTAGAAATGCTTCATGCCAAATCCAAACAAAAACAGTTGGAAACTGCCTATAAACAAGCGCAGCAAGACGTGGTTTTAGCAACAGAGCAATTAAAAAAACTGGTACAAACAGACCTTATTTCCACAATAAAAGAACCCTTAACAAAACTGGAACTTCAAACAATTTCAACCGAAACCAATGTTGGTTTATCCTATTATGAAAATTCTAAAACCTATTACCAGGCTTTAAACCAGCAACAAAAACAAAATCTGTTACCTGATTTGAGCGTTGAATATTTTCAAGGCACAAACAGCACCTTGAACACACCTATAAAAGGCTACCAATTAGGCTTAAAAATCCCTTTGTTTTTTAGTGGAAATGCCTCAAAAATGAAAGCTTCAAAAATTGCCCAAGAAGTTGCAGAAACAGAAAAACAAGATTATAAAGTGAAGCTAAATGCAGAACATCAAATGCTTTTGGCAAAACTCAAACAATATGAAGAAGCTATCGGGTACTATGAAATGGAAGGGAAATCACTTTCCGAAGAAATCATAAAAACAGCCGAGCGCAGTTTTAAAGAAGGCGAAATTGACTTTTTTCAATACATCCAAAGTATGGAAACCGCCAAGGAAATCCAACTTAATTATTTAGACCAACTCAATCATTACAACCAAACGGTTATCACTATCAATTATTTAATTTTATAAAGATGAAAAACGTATATACCCTATTAGTAACCATCATGTTTTTTTCCTGTGGAAATTCAGAAAAAAATAAAAACACTGCTTTAGATGCTGAAACACATTCTGATGAAATCTTCATTACCCAAGCCCAGTTTGAAGGCGAAAACATGGCTTTTGGCTCTTTAAGAACATTTGATTTTAACGAAACCATAAAGGCAAACGGCTCTATTGACGTACCACCGCACAACAAATCCAGCATTACCACGATGGTTGGTGGTTATATTTCAAAAACGCCACTATTGATTGGCGATAAAGTGAAAAAAGGACAGCTTTTGGTCACGCTTAAAAACACGGAATATGTGGAAATCCAGCAAAACTATTTAGAAATTTCAGAACAGCTCAATTACCTAAAATCTGAATACAACACACAAAAAACCTTGTTTGATGAAAAAATAACTTCTGAAAAAAACTATCTTAAAGCGGAAAGTGTTTATAAAAGCAACTTGGCGCATTACAACGGATTGCGCAAAAAATTACAGATGATGAACCTCAACCCTACCAAAATTGAAGAAGGGAACATTTCGTCAACTATCAATATTTACGCCACCATTGACGGGTATGTGACCAAAGTGAACGTAAGCAACGGCACGTATGTGTCGACAAGTGATGTAATTCTGGAAATTGTGGATACAGACCATATTCATTTGGAACTATCGGTTTTTGAAAAAGACATTTTAAAGGTTAAAAAGGACCAAAAAATCATATTTACCATTCCCGAAGCCTCCAACGAAACGTATGATGCAGAAGTGCATTTGGTAGGCACCACGATTGATGAGCAAAGCAGACGCGTAAAAGTGCATGGTCATGTAGCTATGGATAAAGCCAATTTTATTGTTGGGATGTTTGTTGATGCCGAAATTATAACAGGACAATATAAAAGTATAAGTTTACCAAAAGACGCTGTAATAGCGACAAACGATGGGCATTACGCCCTAATACTGGAAGAAAAAAACGAAACAGGTTTCCTCTTGGAAAAAACCAAGCTAGATATAGGAAATGAAACCGAGGATTTTGTTGAAATCTTGAATCCAGATGTGTTAAAACAGCGGCAAATTATAGTAAAGGGAACAAGTTTATTATTGAACGAAAGTGAAGGACACAGTCATTAATAGTTAGGTTTCAAATGGTATTGCTGCCAATTATAATGATAATGTATCTACCTGTTTAAAAACTGAAATAATGGTTTTTACCGCATTTATGTAAAACTGAGGCTGGATATTTTCATAATCGTCTGTAGGCTGGTGGTAATCTTCATGGTCTTCAACTCCAAAATATAAAAACGGGATATTTTTTCTATGAAAAGCCGCATGGTCAGAAGAATATGTCCAATTTTCTTGACCATCAGCACCATCGTGACCTGTACGGAGTTTTATATTTTTAGGTGTGGGCGTGTTTAAAACAATTTGCTGAAGTGCGTTGTTAAATCTGGCACCAACCGCAAACAATTCATTTTTATCGTTTCGGCTTATCATATCCATATTAAAATTGACAATAACATCTTCAAGCGGTATAATGGGATTTTCCACAAAATATTTAGCCCCTTGTAAGCCCAATTCTTCTGCATCAAATGCCGCTAAAATAACGGAATGTTTTGGTGGATGATTTTTGAAATATTCGGCAAAACTGAATAAAGCAGATGTACCCGAAGCGTTATCATCTGCACCATTATATGTATCCCCATCTTTAACGCCTTCATGGTCATAATGCGCACTCAACACGATGTATTTTTCTGGAAATTCTGCACCTTTTATGTACCCTAAAATATTGATGCCTTGGTATGCTTGTCGCTTTTCAGTAAATGTAAAAGATTGCTTATAATGTTTTCCTAAAGGTAAAACATTTAAAGAATCAAACTGATGGATGATATAATTTTGGGTTTTTTCAGCGCCTTTGGTTCCTGTACGGCGGCCTTCAAAAGTATCAGAAGACAATGTTTTAATATATTGAAGTAGAGCATTCCCATCAAATGAATATGCTGAATCCTGAGGTTCTGAAACATTTATTTGTGCAAAGCTTAAAAAAGGCAAAAAGCAAAAAAAACTTAAGATAGTAATTTTAATATATTTCATCAATTGGTTATAGGTTTTGATGAAGTAAAACTAAACAAAAAAACCTAAGCAAATTGCTTAGGTTTTCTATATATTAAACTACTACCAGCTGTAAGCTGGTAGGTTTGATTTCCGCCTATAAGGCGGCTAAAGTTACTCGCTTGTAATTTTAAAGTCATCTTCTTCATTCTCCAAGTCCTGTTTCTCTATATACTCCATAATCATTTCATCGGTTATTGTTCCTGAACTTACCACAAAATAGCCTCGTCCCCAAAAATGCCTTCCCCAATACATCTTTGATATCGTCTTAAACTCCGATATCACCTTCCGTGAGCTCTTACCTTTTATGTATTCCATCAATTTGCTCACAGAAATATCTGGTGGAACAGACACGAACAAATGTACATGGTCAACAGAAACATGCCCTTTTATGATTTCAACTTCATTTGCCTTGCAGACTTCCCGTATCAGTTCGAGAACTCGTTTCGCCAATTCTCCAGTCAGTATCTTTTTACGGTATTTTGTTATCCAAACTAAATGGTATTTTATATCATAGACCGTATGGGATGTTTTTCTGTACTTTTGCATAAACAAAAATAACAAAACTAAAGTCTTCGCCTAAAGGCAAGGGATTTTCTACCATTCCCCGAATTTGAAATTAAGGAAGAATATGGAATACTGCCTTCTAAATTAAATAATTCATGATAATTTCTCAATTGGACCTTTTTATTAAGGAAATGCAACCAAAATCATTGGTGATTTTTTTTATAAAAAAACATGCAATATTCTGATTTAAAATAAATTATAATTTATTTTGTTTTTTAGTTGTTTGGAATATAATTTTTATCAAAAGTGGTCATTTCTATATCTACAGATATCTTCTCTGGAAAATTTGCTAAACGCCCAGTTTGAGACCTAAGACCAGGTACGAATTGTATGGTTATAGTATTTTCTCCTTTCTGAAGCAAATGCATTTTATTTTTTGGGATAATAACCTCAGCCATTCTCTGTTCAGGCATTTTTTGTCTAGTTGTTTCATCTGCCACAAACACGCCATTTATGTAAATACGTGAATGCAACCAAGGTGTATCACCCTCAAGGCAGCTAAAAACTCGCACAGATAAACCAGAAGGAATTTTGTCTAGTTTAAATGTTTTTTTAGCAAATAATTGATTTTTCCCATCCCATAACGTTCTTTTATTTATTAAATTACCAAATGGAGCATAATTTTCATTCCATTTTATTTCACTTAAATCAGGAGATTCCTGAAGCAAAACAGCATCTAAAACATTCGGATTTTTTTTAGGAAAAGGCAAATACCCTACCATCCATTTATGCTTTCTGTTAGTTGAATTACTTAGAATTATATTTTGACTATACTCCTTATTAATTAGCATCGTATGCATTTTAAACAAAGACCCTTCATCTATTTTACTTACTTTCCTATCAAAGGTCAACCATCCATTTTCCTCAAGTTTCATATCTGTTAGTTGAGTATATACAATTGCGCGTAAACCACTATTTTTAAGTAATAATAAGTGGTTAATAAATCTATTGTATTGCTTCCCGAATGGTTCCCCTTCTGTAAAAGTTGGCCTAAACAAATCATGGGAAAGCACCGTATCTCTTGGTATTTCAGGATTAAAACCCCCAAACAAAGGATTTTTTATTTCTCCCTTTTCATTTGACCTACCTAGCCAATTATGTTTAGGTACTGCAGATGCAAAACCGCCACCTTCTCCAATAACAATAGTTCTTTTTTCTGAATTTAAAGTTGGGATTGCTGGCCTAGTTGTATAATCATGTAAATCGCGAATATCTCCTAAGTCCTTAACATCATCCCAGCCACTTGCTAAAGTAATTACTCGAGTTGTATCTTGTTTTTTAGTCCATTCAAAAAACATTACTTTCATCATGTTGCCCCCATGACTCATTAAATGGAATCCATAATACTATTGAAGGATGGTTGTAAAGCTGTTTAATCATACCCTGCTGCTCTAAAAGCCATTTTTGAGAATCCTCTTTTTTGGGAGATCTGTTCTTTTTCTGGGCCGAAATGAAATCTTGCCATACCAATAGCCCGCCCGAGTTTATCACAATTAAAATAGTATCTGTCTGGATTTTTTTTGATATGCAAGCGCACCATATTACAACCTACAGATTTTAAATAATTAGCCTCCCATAACATAGCCTCCTCACTGGGAGGGGTCAATCCTCCTCCAGGCCAATAATTCTGATCTAAAGGACCCACTTGAAAGATTGGTTTTCCATTGAGTAATATTTCATTATTGTGGGCAGTTATTGTACGTAAACCAAAATAACTTTTAGCCTCGTCGACAACTTTATGTTCCTTAATCAAACTGATTTTAGTTTCATATAAAAAAGGATTGTTAGGAGTCCAAAGTTTAGGGTTTGGTATATTAATATTGATTTTTGAGTCTATGGAACCTGTAATTGATTGAATGAGATTAGCATTGTCAAATATTTCATATTTTATTTTTATCCCCGAAGATTTGCCTTCTACTTCTGGATAAAAAACAACTTGATTTAAAGTAGTAATTTGCTTAACACATTTTAAATATTATTGATTTATTAACAGGCTCTAACCATACAGTTTGCCAGATACCAGAGCATCTTTCATATTGATTTGACTTATTGGATTGTTTCCCTAAAGCCTTATAGACACTATCTTGGGGATCATATACTTTTACAACTAAATCCTGAATCTTATCTTGCTCAATAAAATCAGTAATATCAATAGCAAAACGATTATAGCCCCCTCATGTATCCCTTAATTTTCCATTCAACCATACAGTTGTTTTATAATCTGAAGCATCAAAATGAAGCAATATGGCCTTTCCTTTCCAGTTTTGGTCTATTTTCAGCTTTCTGTGATAAAAAATAGCTTCGTCTATTTTTACTTCTCTATTTATTCCAGATAAACGGGTTTCAACAGAAAAAGGAACTAATATTTTTTCGTTCCATGATACATTATTGACATCAACAACATCATTTGATGTAATCTCAACATCCCATAAACCATTCAAATTAAGCCATTTTTCTCGTTCAAACTGAGGTCGGGGATATTCTCTCCAAGCATTCTCAGGAGTTACATTCTATGCCCATTTTGTTAAAATAGTTCCTTCTTTAATACCTTGCTGGCCGTTTAACGCTAATGAAAACATACGAACATCAGCGAAACAATAAATGTTATTTTACTCATAAGGCAAAAGTCCTTTAAATCACAAAAAAATATTGATTACCTGATTACTTTCTTTTTGGAATCACATTATGTGTATTGGCCCATTGTTTCCATAAACTATCTAATTGTTTTACTTTCTCAGGATATTTTGAAGCCAAATTATTAATTTCTGTTGGATCTTCCTTTAAATCATATAAATGCCATGCCTTATCTTTTTTATTGGCTCTAGCTACCAATTTCCAATTACCCATACGTGCGTATTTAGCACCAAAATGTTCATTAAAAAGCATATCATGTCCTGCTCTCTCTTTCCCTTTAAAAATTGGTAACAAACTTAAACCCTGTAATGGCTCAATGGTATTTCCATTATACGTTTTTGGGTATTCTGCATTGGCAATTTCCACAAAAGTTGACATAAAATCCATGACATGACCTACTTGGTTGGTATAACTTCCTTTTTCAGCTTCAATACCTTTTGGCCAAAAAGCAATCATAGGCGTATGTATACCGCCTTCATAAGATTCTGATTTCCAATATTGAAATGGGGTATTACTAACATTTGCCCATTGTTTACCAATTGAAGAATACGTTGTTTGTGGTCCTGGCATTGCCTGCTTTTCAGTTGCATAAACTATTTTTTCTCCACTACGGGTTTCACTTGGCCTATCAAAACCAGGACCATAGGCAGCTGCATTTTCAGGACTTGCACCATTATCACTTAAGAAAACAATTAAAGTATTTTCCAATTGATTCGTTTGTTTTAAAGTTTCGATTATTTTACCAATCCCTTGATCCATTCTATCTATCATGGCCGCATGCACTGCCATTGCTTGAGCATCCCATGCTTTATCTGGATTTTCTTCCCACTTTAAATTATTTTCTAATCGCGCTGGAAGCTTAAAGTTTGTAGAATCA
>CAXBNH010000010.1:0-19312 GCA_963976905.1 uncultured Algibacter sp. | reverse complement strand
GCAATATGCACTTTGTTAATGGTAAATTTATTGAACATTGAAAGCATATCAACAGCTGGTAGCGTTGGTTTTTTGGTTGTTTTTGCAATTGTAAATTATTCTGCATTTAAACTATCTGAAAAAATCGAGGCGAGAAAATGGATGCCTTTATTTGGGTTTATTTTGTGCAGCCTCTCATTGATAACACTCATTATAAAGCAATATGCATCCAATAAAACTGGTGTGATTGTAGCTTTATCGATTATTTTGATTTGTTTTATCATGGAATGGATTTACAAAAAGTATTACAATTAAAACAACATAGATTCCATAAAAAAATCCGATTCAAAATTGTTTTGAATCGGATTTTTTATTCTTTTATATTTCGATTTTATTTATCCATTGCCGCCATAACAGCTGCTGATAAACGTTTATAAGTTCCATTTTCCAAACGCTCTCTAATGGTGTCAAAAGCATCTAAAGTAACCCTAACATCTTCTAATGTATGTGTTGCAGTAGGAATCAATCTTAATAAAATCAATCCTTTAGGAATTACAGGATACACTACGATAGAGCAGAAAATACCATAATTCTCACGCAGATCCTTAACCAAAGCCATGGCTTCTGGTATGCTTCCTTTTAAATAAACGGGTGTTACACAACTTTGTGTGGTGCCGATATCAAAACCACGTTCTTTTAGACCTGATTGCAATGCGTTTACATTCTCCCAAAGTTTTGCTTTAAGCTCTGGCATGGTTTTAAGCATTTCCAAACGTTTTCTTGCTCCAACCACCAATTGCATCTGTAGTGATTTTGCAAACATTTGCGAACGCAGATTATATTTTAAATAATCAATGATTTCTTGGTCGGCAGCAATAAACGCCCCAGTACTTGCCAATGATTTTGCAAAAGTTGCAAAATACACATCAATACCATCTTGAACGCCTTGTTCCTCTCCTGCTCCTGCACCTGTTTTTCCAAGTGTTCCAAAGCCGTGAGCATCATCCACTAAAAAGCGGAAGTTGTATTTCTTTTTAAGCTCTACAATTTCTTTTAGCCTTCCTTGTTCGCCTCGCATCCCAAAAACACCTTCGGAAATCACTAAAATACCACCGCCGGTCTGTTCTGCCATTTTTGTGGCGCGCTCTAAATTTTTCTCTAAGCTTTCAACATCGTTATGCTTATAAGTAAAGCGTTTGCCCATGTGCAAACGGACACCATCAATAATACAAGCGTGCGCATCTACATCATACACAATAATATCATCTTTAGAAACCAAAGCATCAATGGTAGATACCATGCCTTGGTACCCGAAATTCAACAAATAAGCCGCTTCTTTATTTACAAATTCAGCCAATTCTTTTTGAAGGGTTTCATGCAAATCTGTATGGCCAGACATCATTCTGGCGCCCATTGGATATGCAGAACCATAGGCAACTCCAGCATCAGCATCTACTTTACGTACTTCTGGATGATTTGCCAGCCCTAAATAATCATTGATACTCCAGGTAATGACATCCTTTCCCTGAAATTTCATCCTATTGGAAATATGACCTTCTAATTTTGGAAACACAAAATAGCCTTCTGCTTGCGATGCCCACTTTCCTAGTGGCCCTTTATCTTTGTAAATTTTTGCGAATAAATCTTTCATTTAATATAAATCTTATTGCTATTAATTCTAAAAAACACATCAAAAGGCTACATATTTTAGTAACAAAAACCAATTGGTTCTGCTTAAAATACTTAAACTGCTTTTAATGGGGTTAATGGATGCAAAATTAAATATTTATATGGTTCGAGCATAATTTTTATGCTTCAATTATCAATAAAATAAAAAAAGAGATAGAAATTTGTTATTATAACAATTGCTATCTCTTTAAAATTATAGTAATCAGTCGCTTATTTTATGTACTGGATTTTTTCTGCTGTAACATTAACACTATCAAAAAAGCCTTGTTCTTCCATCCACTTATCGCTATAAATCTTACTCATATAACGCGAACCATGATCTGGAAAAATAACGACCACTAAATCATCTTTTTTAAACCTGCCTTCTTCACCTATTTGCTTAATGGCCTGCATGGCAGCTCCAGAAGTGTATCCTACAAACATGCCTTCGGTTTTAACAATTTCCCTTGCAGTATGGGCACTTTCTTCATCGGTTACTTTTACAAATTCATCAATCATATCAAAATCTGTAGCCGTAGGAATCAAGTTTTTACCTAAACCTTCAATTCTGTATGGATAAATTTCTTTTTCATCAAATTCTCTGGTTTCATGGTATTTTTTAATAACAGAACCAAAAGCATCTACCCCAATAACTTTTATTTCTGGGTTTTGCTCTTTTAAATATTTTGCCGTGCCTGAAATAGTACCACCTGTACCACTACATGCTACCAAATGGGTTATTTTCCCTTCTGTTTGCTTCCAAATTTCTGGCCCTGTAGAATTGTAATGTGCATCAATATTAAGTTGGTTAAAATATTGATTGATATATACAGATCCTTTTATTTCTTCGTGCAAACGCTTAGCGACTTGATAATATGACCTTGGGTCATCTGCACTCACATGGGCTGGACAAACATATACTTTTGCCCCCATGTTTTTTAACATATCGATTTTATCTGCTGAAGATTTTGAGGTAACCGCTAATACGCAATTATAACCTTTAATAACACTTACCATGGCCAAACTAAAGCCTGTGTTGCCCGAAGTGGTTTCAATAATGGTATCGCCTGGAGTTAAAATACCCTGCTTTTCAGCTTGCTCGATGATATAGAGCGCTATTCTGTCTTTTGAAGAATGACCTGGATTAAAAGACTCTACTTTAGCATAGAATCTCCCTTTAAGCCTCGATGTCATTTTATTAAGTTTAATAAGCGGTGTTTTGCCTACTAAATCCAAGACATTATCAAAAACCTGATTTTTGTGTTTCATAAATGCTTTTTATAAGCTACAGTAATATTACTAAAAATATTCGTAACTCAAACTTTGCAAAAATAAAACTTTTTTTTTATTTAACCATGGATTCCTTCTAAATCTAACAGAAAGGCATATTCCAAGGCCACTTCTTTTAAGCTTTCAAAACGACCTGACGCCCCACCATGTCCTGCATCCATGTCTGTATGGAGCAACAATTTGTTCGTGTCCGTTTTTTTGTCCCTTAGTTTTGCCACCCATTTTGCTGGTTCCCAATATTGCACTTGTGAATCGTGCAAACCTGTGGTCACAAGCATATTCGGATAGGCTCTTGCTTCCACATTATCATACGGCGAATACGATTTCATGTAGTGGTAATACTCTGGTACATTGGGGTTTCCCCATTCATCATACTCTCCTGTTGTTAATGGAATAGAATCATCCAACATAGTAGTGACAACATCTACAAAAGGGACCGCTGCCAGCACACCGTTGTATAATTCTGAATTTAAATTGATGATTGCGCCCATTAAAAGGCCACCTGCAGAACCTCCATAGGCATATAAATGTTTGTTTGATGTATAATTTTCCGCTATGAGGTATTTTGAACAATCTATAAAATCATTAAAGGTATTCATTTTGGTCAGCAACTTTCCATTTTCATACCAATCCCTACCCAAATACTCACCGCCACGAATGTGTGCAATGGCATATATGAAACCTCTGTCCAACAAACTTAAACGTACGGTTGAAAAAGAAGCGTCCATAGTAGCTCCATAAGATCCGTATGCGTATTGTAATAGCGGATTGGTGCCATCTAACTTTATCCCTTTTTTATAGACCAAGGATATGGGTATTTTAACCCCATCTCGTGCCGTTGCCCAAATACGTTTAGATTCGTAATTTTCTTTTTTGAAATTTCCGCCTAAAACCTCTTGTTCTTTTTTAATTTCGAAGTGCTTGGTTTTAAAATTATAGTCGATTACAGAACTTGGCGATGTTAAGGAATTAAAACCGTATCGCATGACCTCACTATCAAAATCGGGGTTGTTACCAATATATGCTGTATAGGTTTCTGAATGAAAATCGAGATAATAATCTTCTGTGCCGTCCCAACTGATAATCCGGATATTGTTCAATCCGTTTTCACGCTCATTTACCACCAAATAATCCTTAAAAATCTCAATGTCTTCCAACAACACCTCTTTTCTGTGCGGCATCACTTCTTCCCAATATTCTTTTTCTGTAGTGTTTTCCGAGGTTTTAAGAAGTTTAAAATTGGTAGCACCATCACTATTTGCAATGATATAAAAATGATTTTTGTAATGGGCTATGCTATAATCCAGTTCGCGAACCCGTTCTTGAAAAATCTTGAATTTACCATCTGGAGTATCCGCATTCAAAAAGCGGTATTCTGAGGTCAACGTACTGGAAGACCCGATGATGATATATTTTTTGGATTTCGATTTGTAAACAAACGTATTGAAGGTTTCGTCATTTTCATGAAAAACCTCAACATCATTAACAGTACCCGTATGCAATTTGTGCTTAAAAATAGTGTCTGAACGCAGCGTAACGGCATCTTTCATCGCATAAAACAAGGTTTCATTATCGTTTGCCCAAGTGGCACTTCCAGTAGTATTCAATACGCTATCTTCATAAACCTCTCCTGTAATCAGATTTTTAATTTGGAGGGTGTACTGCCTTCTGCCCACAACATCTGTAGAAAAAGCTGCCATGGTATTATCTGGGCTTATGGAAATGCTGCCAAGATTGAAATAGGCACAATCTTTTGCCATTTCGTTACAATCAAACAAAATCTCTTCGTTTGCTTCTAATGACTCTTTTTTTCTAGCATAAATAGGGTAATCTTTTCCCGTTTCGTAACGTGTTATGTACCAATAGCCGTTCAATTTATAAGGTACCGATGTATCGTCTTCCTTAATCCTAGCTTTCATTTCTTCAAAAAGTTCGGTTTGAAAACGCTCGGTGTGCTGCATCATACTTTTGGTATAATCATTTTCAGCATTTAAATAATCTATAACCTCTGGGTTTTCCCTATCGTTCAACCAATAATAATCATCTATCCTAACATCATTATGGATACTTAATCTATGTGGATGTTTCTTAGCTATCGGTGGTTTTATCATGCTTAATTTCCCTATCATTATCTACTCATTTTTACAAGAAACGGCAAAAATAGTGCTTAAGAACAATATAATAAGGCTGTTTTTCATTTTAAATGCTGGCTCTTTTCAATTTAATCAATTATTTAATAATTTTGCTATTGCATTAAAATATAGAATTTATGTTTGGAGATATGATGAACATGATGGGAAAACTTAAAGAAACCCAGAAAAAAGTTGAAGAAACTAAAAAACGATTGGATACTGTTTTGGTTGACGAGCAAAGCAGCGATGGCAAACTTAAAGTGACCTTATCCGCCAATAGAAATATTACATCCATTGAAATTGCTGATGATTTGCTTGAAGACAAAGAGCAACTTGAAGATTATTTGGTTTTGACATTAAACAAGGCTATTGAAAAAGCGACTCGTATCAACGAAACTGAATTGGCCGCCGTTGCTAAGGAAGGCATGCCGAATATTCCGGGATTGGATATGTTTAAATAAATCTATCTAGATTTTCATTTGAAAGGTTATTTTTTGTGCTTTTAACAAAAGCATTGAACACTTTAATTTAAATTTATTTTTTTTTGAAAAGATTATAAGTTTTAAGCATAAAAAATAAAACCAATTTTTGATTGAAAAGACGGCTTAACGTTTTATAACGGAAGGAGCTGAATTCTTCTTTATTGAAATGTGTCATCGGATAAGCATTGACCGTTTCCAATTGAATTAAATTTTGATTGACTTCTTTAACGCTTAGGTTTCCTTTTACCATTTTTCCAATGGTAAAAAAGGTAAAAACATCTCTTCTAAATTTAAAATTATCGATTATTGCGTTTTTGAATGGGATTTCTTTTTCTTTAACCTCTTCAATAAGATTGCTAAAATCATCAATTAAAGCGATAAAATAATCTATAATCCTTTTTTTAGCTTTGAAGCTGTTACTTCGCATAGTGGATTCCGGGGATTGAAAATACCTGTAAATCTTTAAAGGAGAAAAAGCTACTTTTTTTGCTTCTAAAAATAACCGCAGCGTAAATACCACGTCACCATCATAATCAGTCCTGTCAAATGAAATATTGCAGCTATCCAAAAAATCCTTTCTTATTAAATACCACCAAATTTCAATTCTCATATTCCTGTTGTCTTTAAGAAATTGTGAGCCTGATATTATGCTGGGCAGTTCATTTTCTTGAGGATTGCTTAACTGAAAATCATTTTGACTATTGGTTTCCAACATATCAAAACCCATGACATCAATCTGATTGGATATGGCAAAGTTGAGCACGGAAGCAAGGGAATTATGAGCAAGGTAATCATCGGCATCTACAAAATAAATGTACTCTCCTTTTGCCAATTTCATCATTCTATTCCTTGTAAAAACGGCACCTTTATTTTCTTGGGAATAAACAAAAATATTGGAGTGCCTTTTGGATACTTGTTCTGCGACTTCCAAACTAGCATCGGTAGAGCCGTCATTAACAACTATGACCTCATACTCCCGTTCATCAATACCTTGGGTCAATAGACTGATTAAGCAATTTTCAATGTAATGCGCTACATTGTACATAGGTATAAGGATGCTTAATTTCATTTGTTGATTTGGAGCGATTTAGTTTTCTTTATGATTTTCCGTACATGCCACAAACATAGTTATTTACTATTTAAAACAAAACGGATATTTCTTGTTTTGTGAAAACATCACTTAATATTGTATATTTCAACCCGAATTGAAACTGTATCAAGAATAAAGTTGAAATCCTCCAATCAAAAAAAACTTAAATATTGAGATGCATTCGAAAAATATAAGCCCAGACCTTAAAAACATTGAAGAAAAATTAAATTCTACGATAGAAAAAGGCATAGCGTATCTAGAAGACCACCAACTGCCCAATGGTGAATTTTTGATGTACATGTCGGGCGATGATGCCATGCAGGGCTGGAACCTGCCCGAAAGCTGTGTGTTTCCTGCTGCGCTTATTGGAAATTGTTTGCTCCCGTTAAGGGGTCAAGAAAAAGTTGAGAATATTCTAGTCAAGGCCGCCAAATTTTTACATTATCAGATGGGTCGAGGCGGCACTTGGAACCATTATACCATTTTGCACCGTTATCGGAATTTATGCCCACAGGATCTGGATGATACCGCTTGTGTTTCCCATTTCTTAAAAACCATGGATTTTGATGTCCCGACAGAACGCAATCAACAATTAATACTGGATAACCGCCGAAGTGATGGATTATTTTATACTTGGTTCACTTTCAGATTTAGGTTTAATAAAAATCCCATGTATTGGTATCTTGCCGCTAAAGAACTAAAATATCTTTTCAAAAGCCTTGTTTTTTGGCAACAAGCTGGATGTGAAAGACATGATGTTGATACCGTAGTTAATGCAAACATTCTTTATTACATGGGCATACGCAAGGAAACGGAACCAATAATTCCATATCTCATAAACGTTATTAAAAAAGGCAAAGAAAACGATTGTGACAAATGGTATCGTAATACCTTAACGGTATATTACTTTATAACAAGAAACTATTATAAAGGAATTCTTAAATTGGGAGAAATCCGTTCTGAAATAATAGATAGAATATTATCAGAACATCAAAAAGACGGCAGTTTCAGAAAATCTGATCTTGAAACAGCCTTGGCCCTGTCTTCATTGATTCATTTAAAATACAATGGGCATGAAATAGAAGAAGGGATTCATTATCTTATTGGAAAACAACTAACCAAAGGCAACTGGAAACGTTGGGCGTTCTATTATTCCGGCCCCACAAAGCCTTCGTCATTTGGTTCAGAAGAATTAACAACTGCATTTTGTTTGGAATCCTTGGCATTGTATAAAAAAGCCCTAAGCAAAAAGGGAATATAAACATTATATTTTTTGAAAATTTAGGCTTATAATGCTTTTTAGTGTAATTCAATTATTTAAACGATAAAAACTCGTTATCTAAAAAACCACTCTATTAATCTAAATTTTTAACACACATATTATTAGATACGTTATATTCGCTAACGGTTTTTATATTTTCTTTTTTTTAGATAAATTATAAAATCACCCCTCAAATAAAAACAAAAAGCAAAAAACCTTAACCTAATTTAGTGTGAAACGGCTATTTTCAACATACCAATGCTACTATATTTCTCTCCCTCTTGAAGCATTTGTTAATATGAACTGTAACTTCAAATTTGAAATTAAACTACATTCAAGTTAATGCAAAACATAAATGAAAAAATACGAAAGTTAAAAAACAATCTTAACTTAAAAAAGACGATTGAACTTATATGGACTGTAACAAAAGGCAAGGTAATCTACACATTCCTGCTAATGGTAATGGAAAGCCTTATTTTTATGGGATCATTATATATTTTCAAGATGTTGATCGATCTTGTTGCATTACCCAATAGAAGTGAAAAATTCGATCTTGCAGTTGTATATCTGATAGCCGCTGGTTTAGCCACCATAGCCTTGGTTATGCTGAGTTCCATTGCTAGTTATATTACCCAAAAACACGCCTTTTTAATAAGCGAATATATTGATGATAAGATACATGCCATGGCTATTGCCTTAGACTTGTCTTTTTACGAAAGCCCTGCATATTTCAACACCTTAAATAGAGCAAAAAATGCAGGTCCAGACAAACCGGCCGCCATACTCACAAATATCATCAGCATTGTAAAAAACCTAATGACTTTAATTGTCATAGGCATTGCGCTCATATCCATTAATTGGATGTTAATGCCCCTCTTGGCACTTTTTGTTTTGCCAACACTTTATGTCCGCTTAAAGTTTGCAGATAAATTATACGAATGGCAAATTCAAAAAACACCGCTTGAACGAAAATCCAATTACTTAAGCAGTCTGATTACAGGTGAAGTGGCCGCCAAAGAAATAAAATCTTTTGGATTGGGTCGCTATTTTAGAACGAACTATAAAGACATTAGAATGAACCTTTTGCTTGAAGATCTTCGGATCAAGAAAAAAGGAATTACCAATGAAACCGTAACAAAAGTATTGGCTGCCGCCGGTGTGTATAGCTGCATTGCTTATATTTGTTTGAGTGCGCTAAAAGGGGAATCTACCATTGGCGACATTGCTTTGTTCTTGGTGGTTTTCCCTCAGCTTTTCGGTATTATGCAAGGGCTTTCAGGTGACATTTCATCGTTGTACCAAAACAATATTTTCCTAAGTTACTTATATGAGCTTTTTAATCTGGAGAATGATATGAAAGACCCTAAAAAGCCGCTAAAAATACCTGATAATAGTCCTGATCTTACACTAGACAACATTAGTTTTACCTATCCTCATGCTCATAAAATCGTATTAAAAAACATAAGTTTAAAAATACCATCAGGCAAAGTAGTAGCATTGGTTGGGCTTAATGGTTCTGGAAAAACCACACTCATAAAATTGCTTAGCAGGCTTTATGACCCATCATCGGGCATGATTCAACTAGGGAATAAAGACATTAAAAACTTCAAGGTTGATGATTTTAGAAAACAAATTAGTGTTGTTTTCCAAGATTTTGTTAAATATAACATGAGCGTGAAAGAAAATATCCATTTTGGTAATATTGATTCGGATATAGACCATGACCACATTTTAGATTCAGCTAAAAAATCTGGAGCCGATGCATTTATCAATGAATTTCCTGATGGCTATGACACCACCATGGGCCGTATTTTTGAAAACGGTAAAGAGGTCAGTATTGGGCAATGGCAAAAACTGGCTATTGCCAGAGCATTGTACAGTAAATCACAATTTATCATTTTTGATGAAGCCACGAGCGCGCTCGATGCCAAATCTGAACAAGAAATTTTTGACAACTTACGCAAGCACATTGGCAATCGTGGTATATTGGTCATTAGCCATAGGGTTTCGGCCGTAAAACATGCCGATTATATTTATGTGATGTCTGAAGGCGAAATATCACAAGAAGGCACTCATGAAAAATTAATTTCCGAGAAAGGCGATTACGCCAAACTATTCAAGGAAAAAAGTGTTGAACCTAATAAAAACCAACACGCATGAAATCGCAAAATAAAAGAAACAAAACAGCCAACAGAAAAAACATAGCCATCGTCTCCACCATTCTTGACAGTTGGGGTGGCAGTGAAGAATTATGGGCATTGAGCATTCCTTATCTTCAAAAAGAAAACCTTAATATCACGGTTTTAAGAAGAAACTTAAATCTTAACCATAAAAAAATAGTTACGCTAAAAAACAGAGATGTAGATTTTATAAATTTAAACGGCCAATATAACAAAACCACAAGACGGCTTACCGACATTTATTATAAGCTACTAAAACCCACACAAGAAATCTATTTTACGGTGTTTGAAAAATATCTTAAAACAAAAAAACCATCGCTGGTCATTATTTCACAAGGCATAAATTTTGATGGCCTTATGTACGGGAAATTATGCTTAAAATACGGTATTGATTATGTCATCGTATCTCAAAAAGCCGTAGAGTTTTTTTGGCCCCCAAAAAACGAGCGGGACTATATGACCGAAGTTTTCAAAAAAGCAAGAAAATGCTTTTTTGTTTCTGGGCACAACCAGAATTTAACCGAAGAGAAATTTGGTTTCCGTTTTAAAAATGCTGAAATCATATATAATCCTAACAAATTAAAAATAGCGCCATTAAAATATCCATCTACAAAAGCTGGTTTTAAACTGGCCCTCATTGGTCGTTTGTTCGTTATAGATAAAGGTCAAGACATTCTTTTTAGGATCTTGGCCAAAGACACTTGGAAAAAAAGAAAACTACAAGTATCCTTAATAGGTTCGGGGCCAGATTCTGATGGACTCAAAGCGTTGGCAAATTTACTTCATCTGGACAACGTTGTGTTTTTGGGATTCCAAGATAATATAGAAGATGTTTGGCTAAACCACCACGCTTTGGTACTACCCTCAAGAAGTGAAGGCATGCCACTGGTAGTACTTGAGGCCATGGCTGCTGGCAGAACCGTCATTGCAACCAGAGCTGGAGGCACCACAGAATTTGTTGAAGATAACATCACAGGATTTATAGGTGATGCCACCGAAAAAAGTTTTGAGGAAACCTTGGAAAAAGCATGGAATGAACGCGAACATTGGCAAGCCATGGGGCTTAAAGCATCAAAATTTATTGAGAAAAAAATAGTAATTAATTCTGAAATTGATTTTGCAAACCAAATAACATCATTAGTACATGGATAATACCCCATTAGTATCTGTTATCATACCTACCTACAATCGGGAAAACATGGTAGGCAACGCCATTAAAAGCGTGCTGGCCCAAACCTATAGTAATTTTGAACTTATCGTTGTAGATGACGGCTCTACAGACAATACCAAAACCTTAATAGAAGGCAATTTCCCTGAGGCTCGCTATATCGCAAAGCCAAATGGCGGCCAGGCATCTGCAAGAAATAAAGGACTGGAACATGCCAATGGCAAATACATTGCGTCATTGGATTCTGATGATCTTTGGGGTAAAGCATTTCTATCCAGTATGGTTTCTGCTCTTGAAAAGAACCATTTAGATTTCGTTTTTTCAAACTGGAACCAACAACAAAATAATGGCGATTATGTGGACTATCTAGCACAATATGTTTATCTACCCTCACATTTGCCTAAAGATGGAAATGCATGGGTCCCTTTGGGATATGAAGATTTGAGAAAAATATACCTTGCGGGATGCCCCTCTCCTTCATCCTCGCTATTAATAAGAGCTTCCGTACTAAAAAAAATGGGATGGAATGAAAACATGAACATCGCTGACGATTGGTGCATGCTATTGGATATTATTATCAATAACAAAACAAAAGCCGCCTATACAACAGAACGCTTGTGGAAAAAGCATATAGATTGCGATAACATCTACGATGGAAGAAACCAACTAGAAGTCCTTAAACTTTTTCATATAGAAGATAAATCTGCTATTTTGGAACGGTACAGGCCATTATTGACCGCCAAAGAAATTAAAGATTTGGAAAAAGAATACATCTTGAATCTAATGATTATTTCTAAGGAAACATTGTTCATCAACAAAGATTTTAAAAAGCCTTTATCATATATGGTAAAAGCATTTTCTGAACACCCAAAATCTTCTTTTAGGCTATTCTTTCAAGTAATAACGAAAAAACTGAAAAACAAAAATTTAAAAAAATCAGACATTGTTTAAAAAGATACAAGCGCCTTCATTGCTTAGATCAAATGATTGGTGGGAACCTAAAATAATTCCTTTATTGGTTGTTGGGTATCTTACCATACTATTTTGTGACGAAAATATAATAGCACATATTGGCTGGTTGTTATTCTTGATAGCGGCTATCGCCACAGGTGCTGTCTACGTTAGCATATTGAATGATTTTACCGACTTAAAATTTGACTTGGCAAGTGGCAAAGCAAATAGGTTAGAAAAATTTAGTCCGCTAAAAAGAAAATTGCTGTTATTGGGGTCCATAATACTTGCTGTTGTTTTTTGCCTATTTTTCGTCAAAGACAGACTTTCATTAACTTTTTATCTAGCAGCTTATGCCGCTTTTAGTTTATATTCCATCGCGCCTTTTCGGTTGAAAAACCGAGGTGTGTTAGGAGTTATTGCAGATGCTAGTGGCGCCCACCTGTTCCCAAGTTTATTTATTGTGGCTTCAATGACCCATAAAATGGGGACAGAAATCAACTTTTATTGGTTAATGTTAATTGGGATTTGGTCTTTCTCTTATGGACTTCGGGGTATTTTATGGCATCAGTTTTGGGATCGGGAAAATGACCTTTCAATAAACCATAAAACTTTTGCTACCAGTATGCGAGTTTCCAAAATGGTGCCTGTTGAAAGAATCATTACCATCATTGAAATTTGTGCGCTTGTTCTTATTTTACTTGTCTTAAGAGAATTATTGCCTTTTGTCGCTATACTATTTTATATCCTTGTGCTTTTTGGTTATAGAAAACTGAAGCATAAAATAATCTTCATACTTTCAAAAGATGGGTTATGGCATATATTTATGAGCGATTATTACCAAATTTTACTCCCTTTTTCACTAATAATAACCTGTAGTTTTCAATATCCATTCTGTAGTATCTTATTGGTAGTACATCTTCTGTTATTTCCTGTAAAGATCAAATTATTTATAAGAAATTTACTATTGATGATGCATTTAAAAAAATAGACCTTTTGCATTTATAAAAGAAAACATGCAGAATTTATCTATTTATTCTCTTTAAAAAAGGGTTTAGAATTAAAAATAACGCATAGTACAAATGCCTTATATTGAACAATCTCACTAAAATCTTATATTCTATAGCAGTATAATCCTTTTTAGAAAACGTGTTTAACGGGTACACATTTATTTTTACCATACTTTCCATGATCTCTTTTACTTCTCGAAAAGTAATTTTGGATTTTAAAATCCGTATCATCATAAAAAAAACGAAAGATTGTTGCCGTTCTTTCAGTCTGTTTACACTTGCCCCATTGAATGGTTTTGAATGTTTTGCTACTTGAATCAATCCATTAAAGACCTTTGCTGCATTACTGTTATCGTAAATAACGTTTATATAATGCTGAGGCTCTTTGCTGGTCATTGCAGAATTTTCTACCGTCACGTATCTATGGGCATCAATGTGCAAATATGCTACCCGATTTGCTTTTAACAATAAATTTGTAGTGAAAATAGCATCTTCCATCCATCTTCCCATTATAAATTCCAATTCAATATCTTGAAGAAACGTTCTTTCTGTAATGTACCACCAAACTTCATTTTTATAGCGCATTTCTCCAATATAATCCATTCCTGAAAGAATCTTTACAGGTTGACTTTCAATATGGTTGAAATTACAAATATCAAGTTTCCTGTTAGTGGTTATTTTTGATGAAAACGTTGAAACTTGTAAATGGTATTTTTCGGCATATTCTAAAATTGGATTTAATACGTTGTTTGCTAAATAATCATCAGGATCTATAAAATAAACGTATTGGCCTTTGGCTAAACTAAGGCCTTTATTTCTGGCACTACCTACCCCAGAATTTTCTTGGTGGTATATAAAAATATTGTGGTTTTCTTCCTGAAATGCCTTAACTACTGAAACACTATTATCTGTAGAACCATCATCAATTACAACAATTTCATAATCATTTGGACTTAAGTTTTGGCCTAAAATACTTTGAATGCATTGACCAACAAAACCCTGAACATTATATAATGGAATTATGATACTTAACCTCAAAATGATTAAAGAATTTATTAAAAAATGGTTCAAGCTCCATGCCTGTCTGAGTAACTAGTTCTAATAATTATTGGTAAAAATCCAGAAAAAGAAACATTCTTTTTTTTTAAAACTAATAGATTCCAAATATATCAAATCCATCTAATTTAGTTTTAAATAATCGATTAAATGTAGAATTTTCACACCAATCATCTAAACCTGTTTTTAATAGTTTTTGTTTTATAACGGTATCATTTTTTAAGTCAATCATTACAAACATGTAAAAAAGCAATAAATAATTTTTAAGATTATTTTTTACTGCATGATTAAATCTTATTTTTGTTCAAATTAAAATTTCAAATTTCATGATAACCCTTGATCAAATAAAAGATCTTAATCCCCGCCTTGAATCCATTAGGCACTATCTTTGACGTAGATGCCAAACTGATAGAAATCCAAAACGAAGAAGAACAAACCTTTGACCCCAATTTCTGGAACGATTCCAAGGCTGCTGAGGCCATTGTAAAATCGCTCCGTGTCAAGAAAAAATGGGTAGAAGATTATAATACGGCCAAAACACTTCTTGAAGATCTTGAGGTGCTATACGAGTTTTATAAAGAAGGGGAATCTTCCGCAGAAGAAGTGGAAGCGCACCATAAAAAACTCATGGACCTTATTGAAAGCATAGAATTTAAAAATATGCTCTCTGAAGAAGGCGACAGTTTAAGTGCCGTACTTCAAATTACCGCAGGCGCTGGAGGCACGGAAAGTTGCGATTGGGCAAGCATGCTTATGCGCATGTATTTGATGTATGCTGAAAAAAGCGGTTTCAAAATAAAAGAGCTCAACTTTCAGGAAGGCGATGTAGCAGGCATAAAAACCGTAACCTTAGAGATTGAAGGCGATTTTGCCTTTGGCTGGCTTAAAGGCGAAAATGGCGTGCACCGTTTGGTAAGGATTTCCCCTTTTGATAGTAATGCAAAACGCCATACCAGTTTTGCATCGGTTTATGTTTATCCCTTGGTTGATGACACTATTGAAATAGATATCAACCCTGCTGATGTTGAAATTACAACAGCACGTTCTAGTGGTGCTGGTGGACAAAATGTCAATAAGGTAGAAACCAAAGTGCAGTTAACGCACAAGCCTACTGGTATTCAAATTTCATGTTCTGAAACACGATCGCAGCACGACAACAGATCCCGGGCCATGCAGATGTTGAGATCGCAATTGTATGAAATTGAACTTCAAAAACAATTGGCGCAACGCGAGGATATTGAAGCTGGCAAAATGAAGATTGAATGGGGCAGCCAAATAAGAAATTACGTGATGCAGCCCTACAAACTTGTAAAAGATGTAAGAACAGGCCATGAAACCAGTAATGTAGATGCTGTAATGAATGGCGATATTAGCGATTTTTTAAAATCCTATCTTATGATGATGGGACAAAAAGAAGAAGATACTTCAACTTTATAAAAATCAGGAACCACATACAGACCTTTCAGGTCTTATAATCAAAAACTAAATGAATACAATAGACACCATCATTTTTGACCTTGGGGGCGTATTGATCGATTGGAACCCAGAATACGTTTTTTTAGACGAATTCAATGGCGACCGCAAAAAAATGCAATGGTTTTTTGATACTATCTGTACCAGCGACTGGAACGAAAACCAAGATGCCGGCTACCCCATTGCCAAAGCCACAGAAGAACTGATAAAGCTACATCCCGAATATGCAGATTTAATCAAAATATATTACGGGAGGTGGGTAGAAATGCTGGGAGGTGCCATTGAAGAAACGGTAGGGATTTTAGAGAAATTAATAAAAACCAACAACTACAAAATCGTGGCGTTGACCAACTGGAGCAATGAAACCTTCCCTATTGCTTTAGAGCGTTTTGAATTTTTGCATTGGTTTGAAGGCATTGTGGTTTCGGGCGATGAAAAAACCCGCAAACCGTTTAAAGATATTTACCATATTACTTTAAATAGGTTCAACATCACGCCCGAAAAGGCCATTTTTATTGATGACAATTTAAGAAATGTAGAAGCTGCGAATGCATTAGGGATCCATGGTATTCATTTTAAAAATCCAGAACTGCTCATTCAACAATTAAAAAATCACAACATCCATTTATAATGATTAAAATATACCACAACAGCCGTTGCAGTAAATCAAGATGCGGACTCGAACTTTTGGAAAATTCCGGTAAAGATTTTGAAATCGTGAAATATCTAGAAGATGTCCCCACAAAAACGGAATTAAAAAATATCATCAAACTACTAAAAATAAAACCAATAGATTTAGTTAGAAAAAACGAAGCCGTTTGGAAAAGTGATTTCAAAGGAAAAAATTTAAGTGATGCCGAAATTATTTCAGCTATGATAGAAAACCCTAAACTGATTGAGCGGCCCATCATCATCAATGGAAATAAAGCGGTTATAGGGAGACCAGCAGAAAAAATCCTTGAAATAATTTAACAGTTTAGCTTTTGAACTCTTAACAAGATTTTAACTAAACCACTTTAAACCATAGGTTATTTTTGAGGTCAATACTTCTCATAAAAAAACCTTAAATGAACAAATCCTTACTTTTCTTTTTATTTTTGGCTATCCTGGCTTTGCCAAACGCCATCAATACCCAAGGGCCAAAACCTTCAGATCAAATTACAAGTACTATAAAAGATGTAAAAATCACAGGAAAAGTAATAGATAAAGACACTAAAGAACCTCTTGAATATGCCACCATTGTTTTGGTAAGCAAAGACCAAACCACTACAGGGGGCATTACAGATACGATGGGAAATTTCAATGTTTCAGTTCCTGCTGGTGTGTATGATATTTCCATTGAATACATTTCGTATGTAACGCAAACCATAAAGAACAAAAAAATCACTTCCGATGAAGATTTAGGTGTTTTTTTCTTAGCTATCAACATGGAAGCACTGGGTGAAGTTGAAATCATAGCAGAAAAAACCACTGTTGAAATCAAACTTGACAAAAAAATATACAACGTTGGCAAAGACCTTACCGTAAGCGGTGGTACCGTGAGTGATGTTCTTGACAATATTCCATCGGTTACCGTAGATGTGGAAGGCAACGTAGCACTTAGGGGTAATGATAATGTTCGAATTTTGATTAATGGAAAACCATCGGGACTTGTTGGATTAAATTCTACCGAGGCTTTGCGCCAATTGCCTGCGGAATCTATTGAAAAAGTAGAAGTTATCACATCCCCTTCCGCAAGGTATGAATCTGAAGGTACTGCTGGTATTTTAAACATTATTTTAAGACGAAGCAAACTTCAAGGCTTTAACGGTGCGGTGACTACAAACGTTGGGCATCCGGCTTCAGCAGGAATTTCAGGAAACCTAAATTACAGAACAGGCGATGTCAATTTTTTTAATACAACAGGCTATAATTACCGTGAAAACTTAGGTCATTCTTATTCTTATACACAATATAAGACCAATGGCAATATCCTGGACGAAAAACAAGATTGGGTCAATACATCAAAAGGCTTAACAACCAATTTTGGACTGGAATGGTACATCAATGATTCGGCTTCTTTAACCACTTCCATGGTTTATAGAGACGGGGATAGCAATCAAGAATCAGAAAACAAATTGCTTCAATATGACAGCAATTTGAATTTAACAGGGCAAACCAATCGTTTTGATCCCCAATTTGGTACTAATAGAACTATACAATATGCAACCAACTTTACTAAAAATTTTGAAACCAGCGGACATACATTCACGTTTGATTTTCAATATGAAGACAGCACAGATGGCGAAAAATCAACAGTTATCACAAACGATGTTGCCACAGACAAATTAGCTAGACAAGACGACCAAAGGGACATTTTATTACAATCGGATTATGTTTTGCCTATTGGAGAAAACAGCCAATTTGAATTAGGCTATCGTGGTAATTTCAATACTAGAAATACCGATTATGAAGTAGCACTTTTAAACACAACAAGCAACGAATTTGAAATAAACAATTCTCTATCAAACTTGTTCAATTTCAAACAATATGTCAATGCTGTATATACTCAATATGGCAGTAAAATAAACAAATTTTCATATTTATTGGGATTACGTATGGAAAACACCCAAATTACCATTGACCAGCCTACTTCAGGCGACTTTAAAAACAAAGATTTCACTGGACTATTTCCAACCATTAATTTTAGTTATGAACTAAGCGACAGCGAAAATCTTACCCTTGGTTATAGCAGAAGGTTGCAACGCCCAAGAAGTTTCTACTTAAACCCCTTCCCTTCCAGAACCAGTTTAACAAACTTATTTCAAGGGAATCCAGATTTAGACCCTAGTTATTCCGGGCTTTATGATTTGGGGTATTTAAAGCGTTTTGGTAAATTCACTTTAAGTTCATCCATATATTTCCAACACGAAACAAATGATAGCAATTGGGTAAGTGAAGAAACTGGGGAAACCGTTATTGTTGATGGCACAGAACTACCAGTGATCAAAAGAACGCCTGTTAACTTAGCTACCAATGACCGCTACGGTTTTGAGTTTAATTTAAACTACAACCCTACAAAAATATGGCGTATCAGTACTGATTTTAATTTTTATAAATCTATTACAAAAGGCGATTATAATGGCGTGAATTTTGATGCCGAAAATGTGAGCTGGAACATACGCTTAAGTAACAAATATACACTTCCTGGCAATATTGATTGGCAAACCAATTTAGATTATAGAGGTCCCAGAGAAGATGCCCAAAATAAAAGTGATGCTATATTTTCGGCAAACTTAGCCTTTAGTAAAGATTTATTCAAAGAAAAAGCCTCTATTGCTTTTAATATAAGTGACATTCTTAATAGCAGAAAATATATTGGAGAAATTGAAACAGATACTTTTTATAGCAACAGGGAATTTCAATTCAGAGGTGGCCAAACCTTTAATTTATCATTTACTTATAGGTTCAATCAGAAAAAGAAACCACAAAGAGAAGGCCGTAGCGGTGGCGAAAGTTTTGACATTGAAGGCTAATTATGGCTCACATAAAAAAGTTGGGGAGAAGTCATAAATTTGCATAAAAAAGCAGAT
>CAXBNH010000009.1:0-19489 GCA_963976905.1 uncultured Algibacter sp. | reverse complement strand
AATTTTTGGTCTTTTTTGAAAGCTTTATCTAATTGCCCCAATTCCTGAACGCCGATAAGGTAGATAACAGCATCTAAATCCAAAGGATCCCCATCTGCAAATTGACAGGATAATTTATCGATTACCAATTCCCACCGTTCTTTTAATTGCTCGTCTCTTGCCATTTTTATATGTGAAAGTAAAAAAGTTTTAAAGTCGCAAAGTTAACTTATATTTGATGAAATTCTATATGTTATGGCTGTAATAGATATTGTTTTAGGCGCATTGATTTTATTTGGGCTGGTTCGTGGTTTTATGAAAGGTTTTTTTGTAGAAATAGCCTCTTTAATAGCATTGGTTGCCGGTGTTTATGGTGCTATACATTTTAGTAATTTTGCTGCGGATTTTTTGTCTGAAAATGTGGAATGGACTGAAAGAGCCATCAGCATAACCGCTTTTGCCATTACATTTGTAATCATTGTTTTAGCCATTGCTTTGGCAGGGAAAGCCTTAACAAAATTAGCCGATTTTGCCGCATTGGGCATTATTAACAAACTGCTCGGCGCATTTTTTGGAGGCTTAAAAATAACGCTTGTTTTAAGCGTTCTGCTTATTGTTTTTGACAGAATGAACAGTAAAATCCCTTTTGCTAGTGATGAAGATTTAGAGGATTCTGTATTTTACAAACCTGTAAAATCTTTAGTACCCATGATATTTCCAAGTATTATAACTACTGAAGAAGCTGAAACGACTACCGAAAATGATTTATTGGATATTCAAACTTAAATGAATTTCAAGGATTTAATCCAAATGGTAGATTTCCATAATATCCTTTAGATACTTTTCAAAATCAATTTTTAAATCGATGAGTTTTCCTGTATGCACATCAAATACCCAACCGTGCACCACAAGCCCTCTATCTCTGTAAGCTTTTTGTACCGCTGCGGTTTTTATAAGGTTCACGCATTGTTCTTGCACATTGAGTTCTACAAGTCTATCGTATTTTTTTTCTTCGTCTGTAATGGCATTCAATTCATCTCGATGGATACGATAAACGTCACGGATATTACGCAACCACGGATTCAGAATACCCAAATCTGCCGATTGCATAGCTGCTTTTACACCACCGCAGGCATAATGCCCACAAACCACGACATGATTTACTTTTAAATGGTTGACCGCATAATTTACAACAGACATCACGTTCAAATCGATACTGATGACCATATTAGCAATGTTACGATGAACAAATACCTCGCCAGGCCCGAGTCCCATCAATTCTTCAGCCGTTACACGACTATCGGAACAACCAATAAATAAAAGTTCTGGATTTTGACCTTTACCTAAATCATCAAAATAATCTGGATGTAATTCCAATTTATCTTTAATCCACTTTTCATTATTCTGGAATACACGGTCTAAATTCATAAAGTAAATTTTTTTGAAATAAATATAATGCAAAAAATCCTAAAGTGCTTTAATATCCTCACTTTCAATCCAACCTGTTTTACCGTCGGCAAGCTTGATTTTTTTCCAATCATCCACCGTGTCCAAAATCTGTACTTTCGTACCTTCATGCAATCTGAAAGATTCTTCACTTCGGGTATTGGGTTCGCTTTTCACTTTGCTTTCTTTCGCAAAAACAATGGCCGGATTGTTTTTCTGGCTTAAATTATATTTATGGAATGCCAAAGAAAGTGCGATGAGCATTATACCTAAAAAAACGAAAGCACCAACAAACGACAACCGCTTTTTTGCCGAAGTATAGGCAAAATAATACATCAAAAATAATATGACACAACAAAATACACTCACAACCGCCAAAATGGCCCAACCGTCAAAACCCATCATATTGGTTAGCTTATTGGTTAGCTTTTTCAATCCGCCTTCTGGCAAAGTTTCAATAGCATCAATGGTCATGTTTTTTGCAAACGCCATATTGTTTTTTATGTCTGGGTCGTTTGGAGCCAATTGCAATGCTTTTTCATAATAATAAATACTGGGCGCAATATTATTTAGCTTGTAATGTGCATTCGCCAGATTAAAATAAAGCGCTGAGGAATGGTTTCCAGTCTCTAATATGGCTTTATAATTATCAATGGCCTCTGCAAATTTACCATCGTTGTAAAGGGCGTTTCCCTTTTCAAAAGCAGCATTGTTTTGAGAAAAAGTTAAACTTGTAAATAAAACAATAAGTATATAAATTAATGATTTCATTTCTACTCTTTTTAGTAAAAGTGGATTCCTGCCTTCGCAGGAATGACAAATTTTATCGGGCCTGTTTATCAATTAAAGAAATGGTTTTTGCTGCCTTATCATAATTTTCTTGCATGGTCACAATATCAATAGGTGTGTAACGAGCCAACTCACAACTTTCTAGTAAGCTTTTAAAATCTTTAATGATATGAGGTTCAACTTGGCGTTCTGCAAGCAAAGTTTCTATTTTATCTTTACTCATATCGCTGGTTTGAATGTGCAACTTAGCTTTCAAATAATTATGTAAAGCTTTTTCCAAAGCAATATAAAAGGCTTCTTTTTTACCCAATGCTTTTTTTGCATGGCTCAAATATTTTCTGGCGAGTTTATCGGCTTTTCTAATTCTGTTACCAAACGCATCGGCATCTCTAGCGGCTTTGCTTCTTCTTATTACAATGGCCAACGGAATCGCTAAAAACGGCAATAATAAGGCGCTCCAAAATCCTGTGGTCTTGAAAAAGTAGGATGTATTTACAGATGTGAAATCGGTTTTTGTTTTTATGAACGCAAATTGATCGCTATTTAAAACCACGCTTTGTTTGTTATTACTTAATGTGCTGTTGGTATTGTTTGCAGGCTGATTGCTTAACGGCCCATTTTCCACATCAATGATAATTTCATCGGAATTAAGGCGTTTATAGCTTTCGGTTTTTAAATCGAAATACGAAAAAGAAATACTTGATATTGGGTATTTGCCTTTGTATTGTGGCACCAAGGTATAACTATCAGAAATACTGCCTTGCATCCCGCTCAAATTGGTCTGCACGTTTTCTGAATGTTCTGGCTCATAAACTTCTAATGAACTTGGCAATGACATTTTAGGAAGATTGAACAGCTTTAAGTTCCCTTTTCCTTTTACTTCTACTTTTGCTTGCAATGATTCTGAAGCGTCCAAATTTGTTTTTGTAGTGGAAACATTAAAACTAAAATCACCCACAGCACCTGTAAAATCAACTGGTTTTCCTACTTCTGGCAAAGGTTTTACGTTAATGGTTCTATTACCGGCCGATACCCTTTTGTTGGTTCGGGTCATTAAACGGCTGCCAAAGATATCACGTCGATTGGTGGGGACCTGCACCGTCACATCTATAGTTAACGGTTCAAGCTCCAATTTACCTGTTTTTTGAGGATATAGCACCGCTTTTCTATACACCACATAATTGTATGCTTCACCCTCAAAAGTGCCTGTTTCACGTTTATATTCAGTAACTTGAATGTCTTGGCTCCAAAAATCATTGTACTTCGGAATATCAACATCACTCAAATTGGTCACATTCACTTCTGATGAAAAATAGAATTTATAAACCACCGTAACCGCTTGGTTCAAATACGGATTGGTATTGGAAATCTCAGCCACCAAGTGCACATTTTCTGAAGCAATATAATTGGGGTCATTGGGGTCTGTAGGTTTATCAATGGCTGCTGTTACTTCAATAGTGATTGGTACTGTTTTATATGTCTCGCCATCAATGCTTATTTCTGCTTGGGCTAAAGTAAACGTACCTTGCTTTTTTGGAGCCAAAAAATAACTATACGTTTTTGAATAGGTTCTTGCACCATTTATCCAAGAATTACTGACCGATTGATTAGGGCCACCAACCACAGTAAACCCAGAAAAATCTGGTGGGTTGAAATTATCGCCATCTTGGTTCATTTCAAAATCTACGCGCAAACGCTCGTTTACACCAAGTTTTGTTTTACTTACCTTAGCCTCAAATTTAACTTGTGCTAAAACGATACTTGTAGTAAGTATTAGTAGTAATATAGATATGTGCGTTTTTAATTTCATTTCGTTTCCAAAGTGGATTCCTGACTTCGCAGGAATGACAAATTTGTGTTTTAGTATATTAAACAAGAACTTCTTACTTCAATCTTCCGACTTCAAACTTAAAGTTACCAGTCTTTATCCGTTTTTATAATAACCCCTTTTTGCTTTTCTTCATTCATCTTTTCTTGCACTTTTTGCTCTTGGTTGCTCATGGCTTCCAAAAGGCTTTTTATTTGTTGTGGCGATAACTGGCCTTGTTGTGGCTGTGGTGGTTGTTCTTTTTCTGGATCGCCCTTGCCTTGGTCTTTTTTATCATCTTTAGGCTTTCCATCTTCTTTTTCCTTATCGCCTTCGTCCTTTTTATCTTCTTTGTTGTCGTCGCCTTCTTTGTTGTCCTTACTTTCTTGGTCTTTTTTATCGTCCTTGTTATCGCCGTCTTTACTATCCTTGTTGTCTTTATTGTCCTTGTTTTCCTGATCTTTGTTCTCGTCCTTATTTTCTTGGTCGTCTTTATTTTGATCTTGCTGGTCTTTTTGTTCTTCAGCACATACTTTTGCTAAACCAAGATTGTAGCGTGTTTCATCATCTGTTGGGTCATTCCGCAAGGCATTTTTATAAGCTTCCACAGCTTCTTTGCATTTTTTGTTTTTCATTAAAATATTGCCAATATTGTGGAATGCTTTGTGTTTTTCCTCTTTGGTCGTGGCCGTTTCTGCGGCTTGTTCCAATCTATAAAGGGCTTCATTATAAGCGCCTTTTTCATAATAGGAAGTGCCCAAATTGTAGATGCCCGCAATAGTTTCATTTTTTTCTGAAATCGCTTTTCTGTAGGCCATCTCTGCGGAAACAAAATCATCTTTCCCGACTAGATCATTGCCTTCGTAAACATAATCATTTGCTTTTTTTAAAGCCAATAACTGTTCCTTGTCTTTTTCTTGGGAAAAAGAAACGGTAGTTATCAATAATAGGATGTATGTAGCTATATATTTCATTTTAAAGTTTCATTACATGAAAACACTTCGACTGCGCTCCGTGTGGCATCACGTTTTTTTAATTGACTAATAAAGATATAAAACACTTAAACACTTCATAGTTAAAGGTTTTATAAAAGATTTCCACCAGTTTGGAAACTAAAGGTTCTCATTAAACAAATTCAGTTTTTTCAACCACGCTGTTTTTCTTTCCAATAAAAAGATATCAATTAGCAGGAACAAAATACCAAAACCTAAAAACCATTGAAATTGGTCTTTAAAATCTGAAAATTGTTTGGCTTCAAATTCGGTTTTTTCCATGCCGTTCAAAATCTCCCTGATATTATCTACCACCACATCAGTGCTTGTGCCGTTTATGTAAACACCATTGGCTTCTTTTGCTATATCTTTAAGCACGTCCTCATTTAAACGTGTAATGACCGTTTCGCCTTTATTATCTTTTTTATAATTTAATAAAATACCGTTTTTTTTGATGGGAATAGGGCCGCCTTTTTCATCGCCCACACCAATGGTAAAAATACGGATGCCTTCTTCATTGGCTTCTTCTGCCACGCTAACGGCTGCTTCGCTATGGTCTTCGCCATCAGAAATAATGATAAGCACGCGGTTGGTTTGCTCTTCATTGTCAAAATAGGTTTTCGCCAATTTAATAGCTTCATTAATGGCTGTTCCCTGAGAAGACAGCATATCGGTATTCATGTTTTGCAGGAACATTTTTGCCGCAGCATAATCGGTAGTAATTGGCAACTGCGGAACGGCTCTGCCTGCATACGCAATAATGCCCACGCGGTCGCTCGCCAAATTATTGATGATTTGCGTGACCAATTGTTTTGATTTTTCCAAACGGTTGGGCGCAATATCCTCAGCTAGCATACTTTTGGAAACATCTACTGCAAATACAATATCCACACCTTCTCGTTTTACCGTTTCTAGCTTGGTGCCAATTTTTGGGTTTACCAAGGCAATGGCAAAGCATGCAAAAGCCAGGCATAATACAATGACTTTAAGCGTTGATTTGAATACCGATTGGTTCGGGCTTAATCTCTTTAAAATTTGCTTGTTCGCAAACTTTTTTTGTGCACTTTTTTTCCAAAGTTGAAGCACCAAAAAGAATAGGATTATTACGGGGATAACTCCCAATGCCCAAAACCATATTTTTTCTTCTAATTGATACATTAATTGTTTATTTGTTTTTTGTGGATTTGTTTAGTTGTTTGCAACGAATTCACTAATATTTATAAATTAAAATCAATTTTTTGCGCTTTTTTAAGATTTTCGCCTTCGCGGAAATAACAAATTAGGATATTAGACAAAACTCCTGAAAATGGTAAAACGCCCCAAAAGTTCCAGCAGCAATAACAATCCTGCCAAAAGTACTAACGGACGGTATTTTTCTTCGTAATTGTAATACTTAAATTCTTCAATGTCGGTTTTTTCCAGTTTGTTTATTTCTTCATAAATCTCTGCCAACTTGGTGTTGTTAGTGGCCCTAAAATATTTGCCGCCTGTTACTTTAGCAATTTCCTTGAGCAATTCTTCATCAATCTCTACCTGCACCCTGATACGTTGAATATCGCCATTTCTGGTCATAGCGGGGTACATGGCCATGCCGTTGGTACCCAAACCAATGGTATAGACTTTAATATCATATTCCGCAGCCAGTTCACTAGCTATTTTAGGGTCTATAAATCCTGAGTTGTTAACACCATCGGTCAGCAATATGATGACTTTTCCTTTAGCTTTACTGTCTTTTAATCGGTTTACCGCTGTACCCAAACCTGTTCCAATTGCCGTTCCATCGCCTAAAACATTGTTAAAATCAATGGACTTTAAAGAACTTAAAACAATCCCTTTATCGCTTGTGATGGGGGTTTTGGTATAACTTTCGCCGGCGTAAGCGACTAAACCAATACGGTCATTGGGGCGTTCTTTAATAAATTCTCCGGCCACGCGTTTTAAGGCTTCCAATCTATTGGGTCGCAAATCTTCGGCCCGCATACTGCCAGAAACATCTATCGCCATCACAATATCAATACCGCGGGTGGTTTTTGTTTTTGAGGACACATCTACGGTTTGTGGTCTTGCCAATGCCGTAATCAACAATGCCAATGCCAACAATCGTAAAATAAAAAGACCGTGTTTTAATTTTGGCAACAACGAGCTGGTTAATTTAAAACCCTTTAAACTCGACATTTTAAGCTCGGCCGTTTGTTTCTGGTTTTTTAAAACATACCAAAGTATGGCTAATGGCAACAATAAAAATAGCCAGAAAAATTCCTTATTTACAAATTCTATGCCTTCAAACATCAATCTTCTACTTTTTTAAGTTCAACGGAATTTAAAATACGTTCCACTATTTGGTTTGCATATACATCTTCTTTTTTCCATTTTAGCACCACTTGCTGTATCACATTTTCAGCATTGAATACCAAAATAACATAATTGCCCTCTTCCTTTTTGTCTTTAACCAGCGATGGAAAATCTGCCGAGCCAAAGGTTTTTAGGCCTTCTGCACCATTTGGGGTTTCAAATTTTTCAGTTTTTACCAGCATATTTTCCACGCCTTGCGTTTCCATCATTTTAATGCTTTGCTCTGCTATTTGTTGGAGTTCAATTTTATTTTCACCTAAATTTTTGATGGTTGTAGTAACCACCGCAATATTAAATCCATCGATTAAACTGCCGTATCCAAACATGGTCATATCGGCTTGTTGCTTGGCCTCTTCGGGCATGGGCGGCTGCATTCTTCTTAAAACCTTGGGCGTGGTTATGGTAACTGGCGGCACGCCATAATCGCTGGTTACCCAATCGCCTTCCAAAAGCTCCTTGCTTTCATGCCCAATAATGGTATCTTTTACATAACTGAAACCATATTTTAATGAAAAACCAACCATGGTAAGTATTGCAAGAAAAACAGCGATTGCCACCGTTAAAATGACTTTTCTGCGTTTCTTTTTGCGTGCTTGCTCTTCTCTGTATTTTTCATCCAAAAGTTTTTCTTCTTCGGTAGGCTCTGGCAAGGCTTCTTTTACGTGGTCTATCTCAATATCAATGGTATCCCTATCTATTTTGGCAAGCTCAATATCGGGAGCAGATTTGGCAAATTTCACTAAATCTGCACGCTTCAAAATATTTTCCAAGTTTTTGATATCTTCTTTGCTGAGGTCTACTTGATTGCCTTCTTTTAGCAAATTAAGTCTGCTAATCAATTCATCTGTCGTGCTTTCCAGAGCGCGATCATAAACCTTTTCATCTAAATATTTTCGGATGATGAAAGTCAATTCAGAATAATAATCCTTTAAATTTTCATGTTCTAGATATTGGCTTTCATCTAGTTTTTTCAATGCGACCTTGGCTCTTTCGTAAGGCGGCAACAAGGCTATTTTTTCTGCTTCGGACAATGGTTTTTTTCGCCATATAAACCAATACAATATGAATGCTATAATACCAATTATCAATAAAGCAATCAAGGCATATTTCCACCAATCGCTTGACGATTTTTCTACTTGAATAATGGGCTTGATATCATAAAGCCCTTGTTTTGTAGTATCTACCACTACATTATTGACTTCAACTTTTAAAGAATCGGTAAAAAAGGTTTTATTGCCAACAATAATTTTTTGCTGCGGAATGGTATAAGCACCAGAATCAAACTGGGTCAATCCATATTTTTTAATAAGATTGAATTTGTCTTTGTTTTTTATGGTATCAACGGCGTAGGATTCAATCATTTCCAAAGGTGAAAATGTTTGTCCTTCTGGAAATACCACCAAACTTGTAGAATCGGTTTCCACATTTATGAAATAGGTAATTTGTTCGCCTATTTTTATGGATGTAGAATCTATGGTTGAAGTGACTTGGGAAAAGGAGACTAAAGAAAAAAGAAAAAAGACGATAGACGGAAGACCGATGACCGAAGAAGGAAAACGGAAAACCGAAACTGTTTTGCTCATAAATCTAAAATCGTAATTCATAAATCGTTAATCTTTATCCTCTTCTTTTAAAATACCCCAATAATTTTTTCACGTAACTTTCATCCACGCGACAATCTATGACGCCTGCTCCGGATTTTGTGAAGCTTTCTTTAAAATAGTCCACTTTTTCCTGATAGAATTTACCGTAATTGAGCCTTACTTTTTTTGATGAAGTGTTTACTAGCATGAGTTCGCCGGTTTCTTCATCTTGCATTTGAACCACACCCAAATTAGGAATATTTTCCTCATGCTTATCGTACACGCGTATGCCCGTAACATCATGTTTTCCAGACACAATTTTCATGGTTTGGTGGTAATCATCTGCAATAAAATCAGACAGTACAAACACAATGGCTTTTTTCTTCATTACGTTTTGCATGAACTTTAAAGCTTCGGCTAAATTGGTTTGTTTACTTTCGGGTTCAAATTCTATCAATTCACGAATGATGCGGAGTACATGCGAACGCCCTTTTTTTGGCGGAATATACAATTCTATGGTATCGGAAAATAAAATCAGACCGATTTTATCGTTATTCTGGGTTGCTGAAAATGCCAATGTTGCTGCAATTTCAGTCACGACTTCATTTTTAAACTGTTCCTCTGTACCAAATAATTCTGAACCAGAAACGTCTACCATAAGTAACATGGTCAATTCACGTTCTTCTTCAAAAACCTTTACATAAGGCTCGCTGTAACGTGCAGTCACGTTCCAATCGATACTTCTTACATCATCCCCAAATTGATACTGGCGTACTTCACTAAATGTCATACCACGCCCTTTGAAGGTAGAATGGTATTCGCCTCCAAAAATATGATCGGACAACCGACGTGTCTTGATCTCTATTTTTCGTACTTTTTTTAGTAATTCTTTAGTATCCATCTTTCAATTTACGATTGTAGATTTTTGATTTACGATTTCGCTGATCGCAGGAAATCATAAATCGTCATTCGTCATTCTAAAATCTGAAATCCTATGGTACTTCAATCTCGTTTACAATTTTGTTGATGATATCTACAGAGGTTACATTTTCTGCTTCGGCCTCGTAAGTAATGCCTATTCTGTGCCTCAACACATCATAAACTACGGCACGCACATCTTCTGGAATCACATAACCACGACGTTTTATAAAAGCGTAACATTTGGCGGCAGTTGCCAAATTGATACTACCACGCGGCGATGCCCCAAACGAAATCAGTGGTTTTAAATCGGCAAGTTTATATTTTTCTGGATAACGGGTAGCAAAAATGATATCCAAAATGTATTTTTCAATTTTCTCATCCATGTAAACCTCTCTCACAACTTGTTGCGCTTTGATTATTTGAGCCACAGACACTACGGGATTCACTTTTTCCCATGCACCTTTCAGGTTAGCCCTCATAATCAATTGCTCTTCGGCAATTTTCGGGTAATCAATAACGGTTTTCAACATAAAACGGTCTACCTGCGCTTCTGGTAACGGATAGGTTCCTTCTTGCTCCACGGGGTTTTGGGTGGCCATTACTAAAAATGGTTTATCAAGTATAAAAGTTTCATCACCAATGGTCACTTGCTTTTCCTGCATCGCTTCCAGTAAAGCCGATTGTACTTTTGCTGGTGCTCTGTTGATCTCATCTGCCAATACAAAGTTTGCGAAAATTGGTCCTTTCTTTATTGAGAAATCATTGACTTTCATGTTATAGATCAATGTTCCTGTAACATCCGCAGGCAATAAATCTGGTGTAAACTGGATTCTACTAAAACTGCCATCCACAGCTTGTGCCAAAGTATTAATGGCCAATGTTTTTGCCAGACCTGGAACACCTTCCAATAAAATATGCCCTTGCCCTAGCAAACCGATAAGCAATCGTTCCACCATACCTTTTTGGCCTACGATCACTTTATTCATTTCCAGCATCAGTAAATCAACAAAAGCACTTTCTTTTTCAATTTTCTCATTAATAGACTTAATATCAATTGTCCCTGTTTCTTCCATCATTTTTTATGTATTTGAAAGCCCGAATATACTTCCCTTATTTGAGCCATGCAAATTGTTAAAATTTTTCTTTTATCGCTGTTAAAGATTGGTTAAAAAAAATTAAGATGCTCGTTAATAATAGGTTAAAAAAATTCAATAGGAAACCTTTATTTTTGGCCGATTGAACCATATTAAATTCGTTTTAAGTATTTTTATGCATCCATCTGAAAATATAAATAAAGAAATGGCAAAAACGGCATTGATAACTGGAGCTACCAGTGGCATAGGGGAAGCAACGGCCTTTGAATTTGCTAAGCAAGGCATCAATTTAATACTTTGTGGAAGACGGCTGCAACGCTTGAAAACTATCCAGAGTGCATTAAAAAATTTATGCAATGTCCATATTTTAAATTTTGATGTGCGAAATAAAACGGAAACTTTTAAGGCTATTGAATCATTACCTAGTGGTTTTAAGCAGATTGATATCCTTATAAACAACGCAGGAAATGCACATGGATTAGACCCTATAAATGAAGGGAGTACAGACGATTGGGATGCTATGATAGATATTAATGTGAAAGGATTGCTGTATGTGAGCAAAATCATCATTCCGCAAATGACCGAACGCCAATCTGGGCATATTATCAATATTGGTTCTTCGGCAGGAAAGGAGGTGTACCCCAAAGGCAATGTGTATTGTGGCAGCAAACATGCGGTTTTGGCTATTACAGAAGGGATGCGTATTGATTTGAATCCGTTTGGAATTAAAGTAACAGCTATCAATCCAGGGTTGGTGGAAACTGAATTTTCGCAAGTGCGCTTTAAAGGTGGCAAAGAAGCTGACTCGGTTTACAAAGGCTTTAAAGCACTTCAAGCTGAAGATATTGCCGAGATTATTTATTTTGCGGTTTCCAGACCAGCACATGTGAATATTGCGGATTTGTTGGTTTTACCTACTGCTCAAGCTAATAGTGTGACTGTTAAAAAGGAATTTTAAACTAAAACAATAAGATTCCTGTCTTCGCAGGAAGTGGTTATGATAAACAAACGCCTCCTCATAAAACACCTTTTAGCCCACAACGATGAGAACAGTTTTTTTGATAAAAAGCTAAAGATTGATATTGGCCAAAAAGAAGGCAAAGCCAAGTTTTTAAAGCATGTTTGTGCACTCTCCAACAGCAACCCCAAAAACAACTCATATATAGTTATTGGCGTTGAAGATGAAGACAATAACATTATAGGCGTTGACTTTTTTGATGACAGCAAAATCCAAAACCTCATCAATGCTTATTTGACACATCCGCCGATTGTACAGTATGAAAACATCCCATTTCCACATTTACCAGATGACAAGGTTGTTGGTTTAGTGACCATTAGACCTACAGGCAACATCACATCACTCCGAAAAAACATTTGGAAATATTATGGCGGTTCTGTGTTTTTTAGGGATGGCAGCATGAGCATGCCCAAAATATTTGATATTGAAATAAAAGACGTGAACTCCAAAATCGTGGAGGCTATTGAAAACAATTCACAAAACAATATTGAGCATACCTTAAACGGCGTGTTTGATTTTATGCAAAAACGGAAAGATTATAACCCGAAATACAAGGTTTTTAAAGAATATTTTGTGGTGTGTTGGGCAGGCCAAAAAAAGCTCATTGATAACAAAACGTTCTTTTCAAGGGTTGATATTGAATTGGTAAATGAACAAGTGCGGTTGTTTTTTTCTGCTTTAGATGAAGTTTCTATTTTAATTGACAACAATGCTTTTAAAATTATAGAATATGTGAATTTAGGACTTCAAAACGCCACCAAATATTATCCGCTGGAAGAAACCATTATCAATTTTGAAAACAATGCTAGTTATACCATTGAAACTACTCTACTTTTTGAGCCTCCACAATACGACAAAAAAACATTGCACCACATTTACAACGCCAACAATGCCATTTTAGAAAAACTCAAAAAAGGACTACCACTCACAAAACAAGATGAAGTTGATTTGAAAAACCTACCAGTGATTTATTTAATATGCTACCTCAATTTGTTTCATGACGCTATAAATAAATTGGAAGAAGCGAAACCCTATATGAAATCTTATAGTGAAGAATTATATGTGCTCTATAAAGAATCCATGCGGATATTGAGAAAGCTGAAATACAGTTAGTTAATTACTTTGTTAATAACATTAATGATAAGTTAACTTTGGAAATTGCTTACAAAAATAAATTTGTCGATATTTGTAGCGCTATTAATCAGTTTATACAAACCTTGTCTCTTTCGATTTTAATCGATTTTGAAGCAAGGTTTTTTTGTTCTGGTAAAGACTTCTTACTAAGAATTAAGCTCATTTGCAACCAAACGTATGTCGGTATAAGTAAATTTATCATCTATTTTACTTTTCAAATCACTAAAACTTTCAAAAGGAGTTGCCTTCATCACATCTTTAAGTTCCATGTATTTTTCTTCGGAAATCAAATCTGTGATTTTTATTTCGCCCGTTGAGATGAAATGGGCTAAATGACCTTCAATTGTTCCTGTGGTAAGTTCTCTTTTTTTTGCAATTTCAAAAACCGATAAGCCATTTTTAAAAAGTTTCAACGATATATTTTTAGTATCCTCTTTTTTTTCTTGTTTAGGTGCTTTTTCGGTAAAAAGAGATGCTTTGGGTTCTATATTGTTTTCATCGCAATAGGTTTTGATGATTTCTAAAATGGTATCGCCATATTTTTCCACCCGCACTTTTCCCATGCCATTAACAGCTTTTAATTGCTTTTGGGTAAGCGGTAACATTTCGCACATGCCATACAAGGAGTTTTGATTGAAAATCACGTAATGGGGCACGTTTTCTTCATCGGCAAAAGAACCTCGCAAATCGCGTAATTGTTCAAATAAGGCAGGATGTTCCGTAGTATCTGTATGTTGTGGTTTCTTTTTAGCTGGTTTACGTTCTTGTTGAAACATGGCTTTGGCTCGCAGTTCCAAATATTTCAAACTTGAATATTCATCTTTCAGCCCATTGAAACAATGTAATTTTACCATCAATTGCTCCTCAATACTATCCAATTGTTTATTGATGTCTTTATCAATTTCCTTATTTTCAGTAGCAAATGTTAAGGCTAAAAAAGGTGTTTTTATATGCTCTCTGGTATGCTCCATAAAATAGGCCAATGCTTTATGGATACGGCTTTGAATGGCTGGGTCTGTTTCCAATTCCACAACATCATGACTTAATGTTTTTAATTGCGCTATAAAACTGGTGTTCACTTTTAAGAGTTGTGTGATACTTTCTTTAAGCGTTTCCATAGGCGGTAACATATTTCCTTTTATGCTGCTGGCGTTTTTATAATAAATATCTATCAATCGATTTACAGGATACAAAAACGCATAAAAATTGAACAGTTCGTGAATTAAATTAAGCTGATATGCTTTTTGCGATGCGTTTAATATAGCTGTATTTGGCGGATTGTTTTCTACATTTTCATTGAACGAGGTCACACGTGCATCATTGATAATGCTATTTGCACTGATTGGATTTTTTAAAACGATACCATCAAGTGTTCGGCACCTGCTCAATGCCACATAGGTCTGGCCGTGGGCAAAGGAAGCCTCGGCATCAATAATGGCTTTATCAAATGTGAGTCCTTGGCTTTTATGTATGGTTATGGCCCAAGCCAAGCGCAACGGCATTTGGGAAAATGCACCATCTAACTTTTCAGTAATTTCTTTGGTTTCCGAGTTGATGTCGTAACTAATGTTCTCCCATTTTTCTGGGGTCACAATAATATTGAATTCATCATCTGGGCAATGCACCGTGATTTCATCTTTATTCAAATGAACAATCTTACCTATTTTCCCATTGAAATAGCGCTTTTCGGGATCGCTATCATTTTTCACGAACATCACTTGCGCTCCTTTTTTCAATTCTAGTTTTTCATACGTTGGAAACGAATATTCTGGAAAATTCCCTTCCACGTCTGCTTTATAAAAATGCGATGTGCTTTTAATTTTATCCAATTCCAAAGCATTCATGGCGTTTGCCTTGTTGTTGTGTGTGGTGAGCGTAATATAGCCATCGTCCTCGTTCGGCGAAAAATCTGGAAGATGCCGTTTATTCAATTCATCGGTGGACTGACTAGAGAGTTTATTATTTCTTATTTCATTTAGAATTTTAATAAAAACGTCATTGTCCTGCCTATAAATATGCTTTAACTCGACACTAATTGGATTGGAATTTTTAAAAACCTGACTGCTGAAAAAATAGGGTGTTTCATAATATGGTTTTAGCATTTGCCATTCATTATCCTTTACCACGGGCGAAAGCTGTTGCAAATCGCCAATCATCAACACTTGCACGCCGCCAAATACTTTGGTTCGGTCTTTATAACGCCGCAACACTTGGTCAATACCATCCAACAAATCGGCCCGCACCATACTTATTTCATCAATAATCAACAAGTCCAATGATTTGATGATATCTATTTTAGATTTTCTAAACCTATTCTTAAACCTTGAACCAGATTGTGGTGTTTGCGCACCATCTGGCAAAATAGGACCAAAAGGAAGTTGAAAAAACGAATGAATAGTAACGCCTTTTGCGTTAATGGCAGCCACGCCTGTGGGCGCTACTACGACCAAACGTTTAAAGGAATTTGCTTTTAATTTATGTAAAAAAGTAGTTTTTCCGGTGCCTGCCTTACCTGTTAAAAAAACGTTTCTATCTGTTTTTTCAACAAAATCCCAAGCTAATTCAAGTTCTGTGTTTTTGGACATTTGGGGTTTTTAAAATGAATATTTTACTCCAAAACAAATATAGGAAAATGGTTTAAAATTATTTGGGCGTTAGCTCAAGGGCCGGGCTTTACGTTGCAATCTTTTCAAAACACGTCATTGCAAAGGAGTTCCGATAACTATCGGATAACTGTGGCAATCTGTCAACTTTTAGTTCTCAACTAATATTATTGTTACTAAATTTTAAAAAGGATTTCCGCTGCAATCCCTAACTCAAAAATTATAACACTTAATTGTATTTAGAGAATTAGTTTGATTTTTTAACTAAGTAGTTTATTGTTCGCAGGATTTACTTAAATTCAATATCAATTCCTTGATAAATCTTTAATAATTCAGGTAACGTCATTACCTTAATATCAAGTATTTTACAAATAGCTGGGATTTTTTTAAACGCTTTGTGGTCATTACCAGTTTCCGATTCCTCTGTAACTACAGTGATTTCCTCTTTTTCACTTTTCTTTATCAAAGCAAGAATTATCATTCTGGCATCTGCTGTTTCTAAAAATTCTTTTTTACGCTCTTCAAATTCAGCATCATTAAGTCTTCTTGATAAATGCGTTCTGAAATTGTCATTTAAAAGATTGTAAAATTTCTTTGTTGAAGGTGGAAGTAAATCTTTTGTTTTTATTGGAAGTTTAAAGTTTTTCCTGAAATCTTTATCGTTTAAATATTCTAGAGATTTTAGAACTGCCCCTTGACTTGTATATTCACATTCTTCATAGACTGCATCTATGATAATTAAATTTCCATTTTTAAATTCAGACTTTATGAATTCAAATAATTTTGTCTTCTGGTCAAATGGTAAGTAATAACGAACCAAGGACAATAAGGAACTTGTATCTATTATTACTTTCATCAAATATACTTATCTAGTTTTTCTGGCTTAATATTAAGTTTTTTACAAACCTCGAATTCATTTAAAACACCTTCGTAATAAGCTGTTTGAATTGTGGATAAAAACAATGGTGAAGGAATTGGTTTGGCTACAGAACCTCTTTGTTTTATTCCTTGTTCCTTTTGCAACTGTTTTTCACGTTCCTTTTCTTCTTGTTTTTGTCTATATAATTCTTCAGACTCCTGCTTTACTAAAGCATAATTTATTTTTGAAATTTTACCTTGATAAAGAAGCCTAGTGAAAAGTGACATTTGACTTAAATGAGTATGAAATGAAACTTTTTCTATGAATTTGTGATGATAGTCATTCGTTGAGGAAGCTTTTTCTAAAGTATCAATTGATTTTGCATAATTACCTGCCAAAAAGAAAAAAGCGAAATCGTTACACCATCTTTCTATAGAAGATAAATTTTTATTATAAATGCTATAATTTATTTCTTCAATTTCTTCTTCATCAAGTAAGTAATGTCCCAATTCATGAGCAAGCGTGAATATTTCACGTGAAAAGGATTGATGTCTTTTAAGCACAATCATATTGGGTTTTAAATAGAAACCATCAATATTGGCTTTCTCTTTTTTATTCCAAGTCTCAATGAATTCGAAAACCATAATATTTTTAGAAGCAAATGACCCGATTAATGATTTTAAAAAATTACGTCTATTACTATCAAATTTTGGATATAAAACTTTCCTAGCTTTTAAAGCAATTTCTTTGGGATCATCTGATATAGAATATTTTTTTATCTGTCTTTTGAAATCCAAATCTGAAAGTTTAGCAATTGCCGAAAGAGAAAGTTTCAATTCTTCAAATTGATTTACAATTTTTATAGCACCTAGATTAAGTTCATCATTTTGAAAATTTTGCTTTCTAAAAAACACACTTGCTTCTTTGGATTTTTCAGGGGCTTTTGGGTCTAGATAATAATGAAGGCCCCTTTCGAAGAGTTTATCAATTCTTTTTAGATAGGATATTTGAATTTCTTTACCGAACACATCTTCCTTAGTGATTGGATTTTTAAGTCCATCACTAATTTTTTGCAAAAATTCTCGTACATCCATTCTGTACATTTCTAGCAAATGTCTGATTCTTGATATGTTATGTTCTACTTTCAATTTTGTTTCTAAAACTTTTTTACAAAGTTACGATTTCTTTTCAGCTTGTTTACAACAATTACATAACCGCAATTTCATTATTACAGTTACATCTTACATCCTTGCAATGTAATATTTTTTTAAATCAACAGCATGTAATTTGTAAGATTTTTGCAGTCTTATAAGGTGATATTCATATTTTCACAGTAATGTCATAAATCAAATTTAATCCCCTGCGCAAGCGGCAATTCAGCAGTATAATTAATAGTATTGGTTTGGCGTCGCATATATACTTTCCAAGCATCACTTCCAGATTCGCGTCCGCCGCCCGTATCTTTTTCGCCACCAAAAGCACCGCCAATTTCAGCGCCCGAAGTCCCAATATTTACATTGGCAATACCACAATCAGAGCCTTGAACGGATAAAAAACGTTCGGCTTCCCGTAAATTATTAGTCATAATGGCTGAAGACAATCCTTGGCCTACATCATTTTGAATATCAATAGCATTTTCAACACTTCCCGAATATTTTAATAAATATAAAACAGGCGCAAAAGTTTCATGCTGAACAATTTTATATTTTGGTTTAGCTTCTGCAATAGCAGGTTTTACATAGCAACCGCTTTCATAACCTGTTCCAGAAAGTACACCGCCTTCAACTACAATAGTCCCACCTTCTGCAACTACTTTTTCCAAAGCATTTTTATACATATTTACGGCGTCTTTATCAATCAATGGTCCTACGTGATTGGTTTTATCCAACGGATTTCCAATACGTAATTGTTTATAGGCATCAACAATAGCTTGTTTTACTTTATCATAAATCGATTCGTGGATAATCAATCGGCGGGTGCTCGTGCAACGTTGGCCACACGTACCAACAGCTCCAAAAACAGCACCAATCACGGTCATTTTTATATCGGCATCGGGCGTTACAATTATCGCATTATTGCCCCCCAATTCTAATAAAGATTTTCCTAAACGACCTGCCACATTTTGCGCCACAATTTTACCCATTCGGGTAGAGCCCGTTGCAGAAATGAGTGGAATTCGAGTATCTTTCGTCATAAATTCGCCCACATTATAATCGCCGATAATGAGATTGGAAATACCTTCTGGCAAGTTGTTTTTAGTAAATACTTCGGCTGCCAAATTCTGGCAAGCCACACCACAAAGCGGGGTTTTTTCACTAGGTTTCCAAACACACACATCGCCACAAACCCATGCCAATGCGGTATTCCAAGCCCAAACAGCCACAGGAAAATTAAAAGCTGAAATAATCCCAACTACACCCAACGGATGATATTGTTCGTACATACGGTGTCCTGGTCGTTCTGAATGCATAGTCAATCCGTGAAGTTGACGGGAAAGCCCAACAGCAAAATCGCAAATATCAATCATTTCCTGTACCTCGCCCAAACCTTCTTGGTAGCTTTTGCCCATTTCATAAGACACCAATTTACCCAAAGCTTCTTTCTTTTCACGCAACTTATCTGCAAACTGCCTAACAATCTCGCCGCGTTGCGGTGCGGGTGTCGTTCTCCAAATTTTGAAAGCAGAAGTTGCCGCTTCCATCACGTTTTCATAATCGGCTTTTGTAGTGGTTTTTACTTTTGCAATACCTAGCCCATCTACGGGTGACATGCTTTCGAGGACTGCTCCCGATCCAAATTTTTTTGAGCCTGTTGATGTGCCTTCGTTTATAGGGCTGATATTTAATATTTGTAGTGCTTCTTTTATTCCAAAATCAGCAGAAACAGTAGTCATAATCAATATTTTTTTATGT
>CAXBNH010000008.1:0-20887 GCA_963976905.1 uncultured Algibacter sp. | reverse complement strand
GAAGCATGATGCTTCGGAAAAGTTTGTTAAGTTTTTTGAAGAGACAAGTGTAAAGCCTGAAGAAGCAAACCCTGTTTTAGAATCAAAAGATTCTGCTTTGGTAAAGCAATCTGATAAGATGTTTAAAATCTTTTCCAGACCTAATATTACCATTGATGATGTTCGTAAATTTGAAGCGGTAGAGCAATATATTCAGGATAATAATTTGGACACGGAAGTGATAGAGCAGACGGAAATTCAAGTAAAATATTCCGGATATATTGCTAAAGAAAAGAACAATGCAGATAAGCTTACAAGATTAGAATATGTAAAAATCCCTGAGAATTTTGATTATTCACAAATCAAATCCATGAGCATTGAGGCACGTCAAAAGCTTGAAAAAATTCAGCCCGCAACGGTTTCTCAAGCGTCAAGAATTAGCGGGGTTTCCCCAAATGATATTTCTGTTTTATTGGTTTATATGGGACGATAAACTCCAGCGATAGCAGGAATTACAACATTATAAAATGTGAATTTTTGACCCTAAAATGAAATTTGTCCCAGACGTTCCACGTGGAACGTCTGGGATTTGAATCTCAATTTTGAAACTTATAATAGAGGCTGATAACAAAATAATCTGTTATATTAAGTTTGCCGAACCGTACAAGTTTAACTTGTTTAATAGGGTAAAGCAAAAAGTCTTCGACAGGCTCAGACTGACAAATAGTTGTTTAATACTATCGTTTTAAATTTTAGGTTTATTAAAAAAGTATTTCAAGTAAATATTAAAAAAACATTCGTGTATTCGTGGCTAAAGAAAATTCAAATCATTCATATTTAAAAGTAAAAGACCATTCCGTTTCAGGAGAAGAATTTGAATTAATAGAAAATTCAGGATACGGTTTTTTAGAAACACAACCGCAACCATCTTTAGAAAAATTACCTGAATATTATCAAAGTGAAGATTATATTTCGCATACCGATTCGCAACGGAATTTGTTTGAAAAAGCATATCATTTGGTTCGTAGGTTTTCTTTAAAAAATAAATTGAACTTAATCAATTCTTTTTCATTTGGTAGACATAAAAGTGAAAATTCAGAAATAAAACAGCTTTTAGATATAGGTTGCGGAACTGGAGATTTTTTACAGATGGCACAACAAAACAATTGGAATGTTTTTGGTGTTGAGCCAAACGAACAAGCTAGAAAGATTGCCAATAAAAAAACAAATGATACCGTATTTAATAGTGAGCAGCTTTTTAAATTTGAAGCCCATCGTTTTGATGTCATTACACTCTGGCACGTTTTGGAACATTTGCCAAATCTAGAAATGCATATTTCAGCATTCAAAAAACTTTTAAAACCAAATGGTACTTTAGTAATTGCTGTTCCAAATTATAAAAGTTATGATGCCAAATATTATAAAAATTTTTGGGCCGCTTTTGATGTGCCGAGGCATCTTTGGCATTTTAATAGAGTGTCCATTTCAAAACTATTGGAAAAACAATCTATGAAAGTTGTAAAATTTAAACCCATGTGGTTTGATGCGTTTTATGTGAGCTTGCTTTCTGAGAAATACAAATCTGGAAAAATGAACGTCATCAAAGGCATTTGGGTGGGATTTCTATCAAATTTAAAAGCTGTGAGCTCAAAAGAGGCATCTTCGTTGATTTATATCATCAAGAATAGCTAAAATGGATTTAAACGCATCTATTTTAAGCTTAAGCATCAAATAACATCCAAATTCTAGCTTAATTATTTTTTCAGCCTTAAAACGTTTTAAAATCATTCATTTCTAATAAATAGAAATTATTGTTTGATATGGTTTTTATAGATTTTTGTTATGTAATGAAAACACAAAAAATTCAATGCTATTATCGCTTTTACTTTATTACTTTTGTGCGTCTTATTTAATAAACAGAAAAAAATGAAAAACATAATTTATGTAGCATGTGTTGCTTTGATTTTAACGTCTTGCCAAAAACAAGCAAAAATTGCTTATGTTGATAATGGAAAGATTATAAATGACTTTAAAGAAAAAATTGACCTCGAAGCCAAGTTCAAAGTAAAAGAAGATGCTTTTAGAAAAAAATTTGATAGCATAGATAAAACATTCCAGGCTGAGGTTCAAAAATTTCAAGCAGAAGCGAATAAAATGGCTCAAGCCAAAGCACAAGAGTTATACCAAGAGTTGGGCCAGAAAAAGCAAATGCAAGACCAACAACGTCAAATGGAAGCACAACAGTTTCAACAGGAATTTCAAACTGAAATTGATACCTTGATTGTAAAAGTTAAAAAGTTTGTGAGTGACTACGGTAAAAAGAACGGTTACACTTATATTTTAGGAACTAGTGATGCAGCATCAACAGTATTATATGGTACTGAGGAGAATGATTTAACAAAAACCATATTGGACGCTTTAAATGCGGAAACCAAAAAAGAGTAATCACCAAAAATTGGTAAAATATTAAAGCCCTTTCAAATTAATTTGAAAGGGCTTTGTTTTTATAGCTAGTCCGCTTTTTTATGCAGCAACCGTGTTAACTTAATTGACAAATCTGTTAGTATAATCTTAGAATTGCCGTTGCGTTCAATATGGTAAATAGCGTCTTGAAGTTCGTCGCTTATGTCTATAATATTGCCTCCGTGAATAAAAGGCGCAAAATTTTCAAGTTTAAATGTTTCTGTTTTAGGTTCAAAATAAACCAAATCGTTGGCTTTATAATTCAATAATAAAGCTTGTCTGAAAAAATCCAAACAAAAATTCAAGAATTGCTTTTGGGTTTCGCGTCCTGTTTTTGCAATATCTTCACTCCACGAAATCAAATCATGAATGGCCGCTTTGTTCCCTTTGGCTTTAAAAGCGCTCCGAATCCAGAAAATAAACCATGTTTCAAATTGAATATCTTCAGAATCTTTATAAATTAAATCACAAGCTTTGTTGTAATTTCCATTGGCTTGGTGCGCTATTTTGGTAGCAATTGAAGCGTCTATATTATAATTTTTTATTAGCGCACCTTTAATCACATCTTCTGCCAAAGGTGGAAAATGTAAAATCTGGCAACGCGATTTAATGGTATTGATGATTTGCTCTTCGTCTTCAGCAATTAAAATAAAAATGGTTTTGTTGGGGGGCTCTTCAATAAGTTTAAGAAGTTTGTTGGCGCAAGCGGTATTCATTTTTTCAGCCATCCAAATCAACATCACTTTATAACCACCTTCATAAGATTTTAAAGCGAGTGATTTTACAATATCTAGGGCTTCATCAACGCCAATTTGCCCTTGTTTGTTATCAACGCCCAAAAGTTTGTACCAATCAAATAAATTACCGTAAGGTTGTTCTTTTAAAAGCTGTCGCCATTCTTCAAGATAATAACTGGAAACGGGTTTGCTTTTCACTTTATCGCTGGTGGTTACCGGAAACGCAAAATGCAAATCGGGATGTGAAACGTTATTGAATTTTAGGTTACAAGCAGCGTTTCCCGTATTGTTTTCCCCATCTGTATTAGAACATAAAATATATTGCGCATAGGCAATGGCCATAGGCAACGTACCACAACCTTCTTTGCCAACAAATAGTTGGGCATGGGCAATCCTGCCATTATCCACACTTTGTGTTAAGTGTTTTTTTATGTGTTCTTGGCCTAAAATATCTTCAAAAAGCATAAAGCAAACCTACATAAATTTTTGGTATTATTCGCAGGCGATGATGATACTTTGAGTACGGTTTCTATATGTGAGTCACAACTATTTTGTTCAATTTCCAAAAAACTTTACCACCTACATCGTTTTAGTTAAAAAAGGCGTTTTATACCTGTTTTTAATTAGCTACATTTGTGAATCAATTACTTAAAATAAATACATACATAATGAAAACCCTTAACGATTTTAATTTTGAAAATAAAAAAGCATTGATCCGTGTGGATTTTAATGTGCCATTGAACGATACATTTGAAGTGACCGATGCGACTAGAATTGTGTCTGCAAAACCAACCATTATTAAAATTTTAGAAGATGGCGGCAGTTGTATTTTGATGTCACACTTAGGGCGTCCAAAAGGTGTACAAGATGCCTTTTCTTTACGTCATATTGTAAATAAAGTAGAAGAGATACTAGGGGTTGAAGTAAAATTTGTTGATGAGTGCGTTGGCGAAAAAGCAGAAACTGCGGCAGCAAACTTAGAGCCTGGACAAGTGTTACTATTGGAGAATTTACGTTTTCACAAAGAAGAAGAAGCTGGCGATAAAGATTTTGCAGGAAAACTGGCAAAATTAGGCGATATTTATGTGAACGATGCCTTTGGTACGGCGCACAGAGCGCATGCCTCTACAACTATTATAGCCGAGTTTTTTCCAAATGATAAATGTTTTGGGTATTTATTGGCCCAAGAAATTGAAAGTATCGATAAGGTCATGACAACAGGTGAAAAACCTGTATTGGCAATTCTTGGCGGTGCGAAAGTGTCTTCAAAAATCACCATTATTGAAAACATCCTTGATAAAGTGGATCACTTGATTATTGGTGGTGGTATGGCATTTACCTTTGTAAAGGCACAAGGTGGAAAAATAGGCGACTCTATTTGCGAAGATGATAAAATGGGGCTGGCTTTAGAAATATTAGAACATGCGAAAGAAAAAAATGTAAGAATCTATATTCCTGTAGATACTGTTGTGGCAGATGCATTCAGCAACGATGCCAACACACAGGTTGTTGATATAAATGCCATTCCAGATGGTTGGGAAGGTGTTGATGCAGGTCCTAAGTCTATTGAACTTTTTCATGAAGTTGTAATGAAATCTAAAACGATTCTATGGAACGGCCCATTGGGTGTTTTTGAAATGGAAAGTTTTGCAAAAGGCACTATTGCATTGGGCAACTCTATTGCGGAAGCCACTAAAAAAGGAGCATTTTCATTAGTAGGTGGTGGCGATTCTGTTGCTGCTGTAAAACAATTTGGTTTTGAAGATAAAGTAAGTTATGTAAGCACTGGAGGAGGCGCCATGCTTGAAAGCCTAGAGGGTAAAAAATTGCCTGGTATTGCGGCTATTTTAGAATAAGTTTTAAAAAATCTTTTTATATGAAATCCTCGTTGCTTTTTGCTTCGAGGATTTTCTTTTTTAAGCCACCAAATGTTGCTAATTTTCAATATGTTTCTTAAGCGGATAAAAGAAAATTTTATTTTTAAGTTAAAAAACACGATTTTAGCCATAATATCGTTCTATACATCAACGAAAAAATTTATATGGCACTCCGATTTATCATTGTATTCATAATATGCGGTTTTGAGATTTGTTTTTCTCAAACCAAAGATTCTATTTCCGTTAACGATGATGCTTTAAAAGACTCTTTAGCGGATGGTGTTTTTGGTGCTAACAAAACCATTAAAATAGAACCGGACAGTCTTTCAATAAAAAACCTTGAAGACCTTCGTGAAGCTTCAGACATAGATAAAATGTGGTTGGAAGAGTTGTATAGCAACACCCTTTTTGACACTATTTACAAATCGGTTGCCGATCTTGATTTTGAAGCTGTTGAATATCCAGAATTACCAACCGATACGTTAAAAGCCAGACTTTTGGAACTCAATGCCAAAACACCATTTAACGTGGAATACAATCCAGGGTTGGAGAGTGTTATAAAATCATATTTAAAAAACAGACATGAGCATTTGCAAAAATTGATGGCTCTTAGCTCCTATTATTTTCCCATGTTTGAGCAATCGTTGGACAACCATGATATTCCTTTGGAAATTAAATATTTGGCCATTGTAGAGTCGGCATTAAAACCAAGGGCTAAATCTAGGGTAGGTGCCACTGGTTTGTGGCAGTTTATGTTTGCAACGGGCAAAATGTATGGGCTGGATGTAAGCAGTTATGTAGATGAACGCAGCGACCCCATAAAATCCACCAAAGCCGCAGCAAAATACCTATCCAAACTTTATGAGATTTTTGGCGATTGGGATTTGGCTTTGGCAGCCTACAATTCAGGCCCCGGCAATGTAACGAAAGCGATTCGCCGTTCTGGAGGCTATCAAAACTATTGGAACATTAGGCACAATCTGCCTCGCGAAACAGCTGGTTATTTGCCTGCTTTTTTGGCGACCATGTATATTTTTGAATATGCCGATAAGCATGGTTTCAAGAACATAAAACCAGAATTTACCTATGTAGAAACAGATACGATTCGAGTGCGGCAAATGATAACTTTAGATCAGGTCTCAGAAGTTACAGGTGTTAATATGGAAGAACTTCAGTTTTTAAACCCTTCCTATAAATTGGATATCATTCCATTTATTAAAGACGAAAATTATACGTTACGTTTGCCACGAACGGCTATTGGAAGCTTTGTTAATAATGAAGATACCATTTATGCTTTTGCACAGGCCGAGTTTGATAAGCGCGAAAAACCCCTGCCGCAATTTTTTGATGCCGATGCAAAAACCATTTACAGAGTGCGGTCGGGCGATTTTTTAGGAAAAATTGCTAGGGATTATGGGGTAAGAGTCAGCCAGATAAAACAATGGAACGGCCTAAGGAGCAATAATATTTCCATTGGCCAACGTTTAACTATATACCCAAGAAAGCCCAATACATCAGTTGCTCCAGCTTCAACCAAAACAACTACTACAAAGCCCATTTCTGCTAATGCAACCACCTATATTGTGAAGAGTGGAGACTCTTTGTGGAGCATTTCACAAAAATTTCCTGGAGTTTCTGTTCAAAATATTAAAGATTGGAACGATATTAGTGGTACAACCGTAAAACCAGGAATGAAACTCAAAATATCAAAAGGGTAACATCTTAAAAAGTCTTAAAAATCATGCGTAAAATTATTTTAATTGCTTTCGTTTCGTTATTTGTGTTAAGCTGTAAAGACACTAAATCTTCCAACGAAAAATACCTGCCAGATTCTTCCGGAAACTTGAATAGTGTTTCGGTGGTTGTAGATAATGATATGTGGACTGGCAGCGTAGGAGAGGCCATAAGAAATGTATTGGCAACTGTAGTTGACGGATTGCCTCAAGACGAGCCAATGTTTGGCATGAGCCAAATTCCACCAAGTGTATTTTCTGGGTTTGTTACTAAAAACAGAACGGTTTTAAAAATTGAAACTAATAAGGAACCAGGGTTTGCTATTGCAAATGATGTGTATGCAAAACCTCAAAAAGTAGTGATTGTTTCTGGTAAAACAAAAGAAGATATCGTATCCCAAATAAGAGATAATTCAGAAAAAATTATAGATGCCTTTACCAATTCAGAAATTACTGAAAAGCTTAGACGTATCAATAAATCATTACATCACAACACCTCCATTGAGGAAAAATTAGGATTGACTATCAAATTTCCATCGGCGTATAGAATAGCAAAGGAAGAGGATAAATTCTTTTGGATACGTAAAGACATCACTACCGGCACCATGAATTTAGCACTTTATGAATTGCCTTATGATGCTATTAAAAGAAACGATAGTATGGTAAAACAAATTATCAAAATAAGGGATTCCATTAATAAGGAAAAAATCCCAGGACCAACAGAAGATGCCTATATGGCAACGGAAAAAGCCTATACACCATTCCATTTTGAAACTATTTTAGACAATAAACCCGTGCTAGAAACCAAAGGTGTCTGGGATATGCAAAACGCTTTTATGGGAGGTCCTTTTATTAATTATGCCATTGAAGACAAGGTTAACAATAGATGGGTTATACTGGAAGGTTTTGTGTTTGCGCCTTCAGTTGAAAAGCGTGATTATATGTTTGAGCTAGAAGCTATTATAAAATCTATCAAGATTGAATAGTGTAATATAACATTATAAAAACAAAAAGCCAACACACTGTGTTGGCTTTTTGTTTTTTAGTAAAGGAATTTTTATTCTTTTTTGTCTTTTTTGCCTTCGTCATCTTTGCTTGCATCTTTAAATTCTTTGATGCCACTACCAAGACCTCTCATCAATTCAGGAATCTTTTTTCCTCCAAACAATAACAGCACCACCACAACTATCAAAATAATTTGAGGCGCTCCAATCACTAGTGGTAACATATGTAAGTTCATAATAATGATATTTAGTCAGCAAAGTTAATAATTAAAGTTTAATTATATCGTTTTAATCGTAAAGATTTCCCTTGTTAAAACCTTTGAGCAATTGGTTTCAATAAACACTTTTTTGCTAAACAAGCACAAGTTTAGTTAAAGAGCAACATTGTTCAATAAATTCTATTATTTTTGTTTTTAACATGGCTGAAAAGAAAAAAAAACCAAAAAGAATAAGAAAAAAGTTACTTGATAAGTATCGTTTGGTAATTCTTAACGAAGATACTTTTGAAGAGCGTTTATCTTTCAAGCTCACACGATTAAATGTGTTTGTTTTGGGTTCTATGTCTGCGGTTTTTTTAATAGGAATAACGTATTTAATCATTGCATTTACACCACTTCGAGAGTATATTCCTGGCTATTCATCTACAGCTTTAAAAAAGAAAGCTACTGAGCTGAATTATAAAACGGATTCTTTACAGCAAGTTATTTTAATGAACGCCCGTTTTTATGGTTCTATTAAAAAAGTACTGCAAGGCGAAGTAAGTAAAGTGGATTTCAACAAAGATTCCATTATTGAGGCTGTAAAGCTTGAAGCCAGTGAAGTGGATTTAAGGCCCATTCAGGAAGATTCCCTTTTGCGTGAAAAAGTGGATAAGGAAGATAAATACAATTTGTTTGAATCGGCAGCAACTGCTACTAATTTTGTGCTGTTTCCACCTGTAAATGGCGAAATAAGCGAACCTTATAATTTGAAGGACAAACATTATGCCGTGGATATTGTTGTGGCGCCAGATACGCCTGTGAAAGCCACGGCCGATGGGACGGTTATTTTTGCTGAGTGGACAGCAGAAACAGGTTATGTCATCATTTTAGAACACAGTTATGGGTTGATTTCGGTTTATAAGCACAATGCTTCGTTGACCAAAAATCAAGGCGATTTTGTGAAAACTGGCGAAGTCATTGCGACTGCTGGCAATACAGGTGAGCTATCAACAGGACCGCACGTACATTTTGAACTTTGGAATGATGGATACCCCATCAACCCCACAAACTTTATAGATTTCAAATAAATGGTATCATTAAAATCAGTTTTTGCAAAACTCTTTGCAAAATGGGTTTACAATAGTGTCCAAAATTGGGCAAACAAACCTATTGAAACACAGAGAAGCGTTTTTAAAGATTTAATTAAAAGCGCAAAGCATACCACTTTTGGCAAAGACCACGACTTTGAAAACATTATAACTTATGAAGATTTTGTAAAACGTGTTCCAATAAGAGATTACGAAGCCATTAAACCTTATATAGAACGTGTGGTTGCAGGCGAAGAAAACGTACTTTGGAAAGGCAAACCAGAATATTTCGCAAAAACGTCTGGTACGACTTCTGGTGTTAAATACATTCCTATTACAAAACCATCTATTCAAGCTCAGGTAAACGCCTCCCGCAATGCTATTTTGCTTTACATTCACGAAACGGGCAATAGTGAGTTTGTGGATGGTAAAATGATTTTTTTACAAGGAAGTCCTGTTCTAAATAAAAAAAACGGTATCAATATGGGTCGCTTATCGGGTATCTCGGCACATTATGTGCCTAAATATCTCCAAAAAAACAGAATGCCTTCATGGGAAACCAATTGCATTGAAGATTGGGAAACCAAAGTAAATGCCATCGTGGAAGAAACCGTGAATGAAAATATGACCGTGATTGCGGGCATTCCATCATGGGTACAAATGTATTTTGAAAAGTTACAGCAAAAAACAGGCAAAAAAATAGGCGATGTTTTTAAAAACTTCAACCTGTTTATTTTTGGAGGCGTTAATTATGAGCCTTACAGGGCCAAATTTGAAAATTTAATAGGAAAGAAAGTAGATAGTATCGAACTGTTTCCCGCTAGTGAAGGGTTTTTTGCATTTCAAGATAAACAAAATGAAAAAGGCATGTTGTTGCAACTTAACTCGGGCATTTTTTACGAGTTTATCAAAGTAGATGATTTTTTCAATGAAAACCCCAAACGTATCACGATTAAAGACGTAGAAGTTGGTGTAAATTATGTGTTGATTATTTCAACCAATGCCGGACTTTGGGGCTATAATATTGGCGATACGGTACAATTTACGGCCACAAAACCATATAAAATTGTGGTATCGGGTCGTATCAAGCATTTTATTTCTGCTTTTGGCGAGCATGTTATTGGCAAAGAAGTGGAAGAAGCCATGCAGGAAGCCACTTTAAATACAGATGTTCGAGTTTCTGAGTTTACGGTAGCGCCACAAATTACACCTAACAAAGGACTTCCCTACCACGAATGGTTTGTAGAATTTGAAAATGAACCCGAAGACCTTTCCGCTTTAGCGAAAAAAATAGACGCCGCGCTTCAAAAACAAAACACCTATTATTTTGATTTGATAGTAGGCAACGTATTGCAACCCCTTAAAATCACTAAAGTAAAAAAGAATGGCTTTCAAGATTATATGAAATCCATTGGCAAACTGGGAGGTCAAAACAAAGTGCCCCGCTTATCAAATGACCGAAAAATTGTTGCCGCTTTTCCGCAATTGAATTTGATTAAATAATAGTACCTTTGCCCGAGTTTTAAAAAGCATGAGCAGCAAAAAGCATCATAGAACCCGCGCCCAAGAAAGTTCCAATGCCATTGAAAAAATGTACATTACCATGCGGCATTTATTCAATCGGGGTTTTTATAAGCCCATGGGTGTTTCTGGTGAAACGTTAATACAATCGTTGTTAGTATTACGCCCAGAAATCTATGGTTCTATTGGGGAAAGCAAGGCTGAATTGGATGGTTTGCTTTATGTTACAGATAGGCTTCCTCAAGGTATTGAAGAGTGTTCTTTTATAAACTTAACAAGCGATGAAGGCTATTCAAACTCCCATTTCAAACCCATTATTCCCCTTAAAAGACGCCGAAATTGCTACCGGATTGACGATGAACAAATGAACATTGAAATTACGCGCGGTCGTTCAGAAATCTATGATATTTTAACACATATCACGTTCCTTTTTATAGAGTCCCATAAAATTAGCAAAAGCGTGCTTGTTAATGAAGAAGGCTTGACTTCAAGAGACTGGATGAAGCTTGAAAAAACGGTACAATTAAAAAAAGAATTGACCCAAGAAGAACGCGAGGTGGCGATAACCCATACGGCCAATATTTTAGGCAGGACTTTTGATGAGTTGCGGGCCATTTATAATCTGTTTGCTACACCCAGCCAGCCCGAACGTTTGTTGCATATAGTGTATTGGTTAGGCAAATTGGGCATAGAAGAATTGCTAAATGATACTAAGCGCACCGTTACTTTTAGTCCAGTATTGAGAGAACGCTTAGGGCACCATATACACGGTGAGCTTTGGGCAAATACTATAAAAGACACACTACATAAAAAAGGGCTGCTGAACAGACCAATACATATTATAAGTGCCAATATGCATAGTGTTCTGAATACCCTGTTTGCACCCCATGCTTTGAAATCGTTATTATCAAAAAGTGATATTTTTGAGGTTTATAAGTCTTTGAGCAATAATGAAAATGAAGCCCTTCGTAATAAAGTTGCTAAAGAAGCGTTGTTGAGAGGGATGGTTTATATAAAGGACACTTCAGGAGCTAATATTGACGTTCAAATTTTTGATACTTCAGAAATAGATATTTCTAAAATGGATATTCAAACAGATGAAACCATTATAAAGTCAAAAAAACCTGTTATATTGGTCATGGATTATGCTTTTGGAGAGCAAGCTTATGAAACCATGGATGAACTGTTGAAACCTTACAGCGTTACTGGGAAACAAACCCATTTGAAAGTAGAATCCATTTCAATCATGGGAAAAGCTGGCATTTTAGAAGGTGGAAAAGGCGATATTATGATTCCTACAGCCCATATTTTTGAAGGTACTGCTGATAATTATCCGTTTGAAAATGAATTAAAAAAAGAAGATTTGAACAACCAAGGTGTCCATATTTGTGAGGGTTCTATGATAACGGTCTTGGGTACGTCGTTGCAGAACAAAGATATTTTAAAGTTTTTTTACCACTCCACATGGCGTGTTATAGGTCTGGAAATGGAAGGGGCTCATTATCAAAAGGCTATTCAGGCAGCTTCAAAAGTAAGAGGTAGCATCAGTCCTAATGTAAAAGTAAGATATGCGTATTACGCTAGTGATAATCCATTAGAAACCGGGAGTACTTTGGCCTCAGGGGGTTTAGGGACTTCAGGGGTCAAACCAACATATTTAATTACACGAACCATATTAAAGCAAATACTTAACTAACACATAATTATAATAATGAGTAAAGATTCTCCACAACCCCAGCAATCTGAAGAAATAGATTTAGGGCAATTATTTAAAGTCATAGGAAATGCTTTTGATCGGTTATTTCTATTTATAGCAAGCATCTTTGTTGCTATTTATGATGTGTTTTTGTTGTTATTGATACACATCTTTAAAAGGCTCAAATGGTATGTAGGCGTAGTGATTTTAGGTATAGTGATTGGGGCTATTATAGACAAAATGTCTCCTTATTTATATGGTGCTAATATGCAGATAGAGACTAAGTATAATTCTTCGAGACAGGTTTATGAAAACATAAATTTTTTGAATCAGTTGGCGGCTATAGATAGGGACTCTGTTGAATTATCAAACCGATTAGGAATATCTGAAAGTGAGGCCGCTTCAATAGTAGGGTTTTCTATTCAACCTAATATAGATGAAAATGATAAAATGAAATTGTTTTCGGACTTTAGAGCACAATTGGATTCTTTGACTAAAAATTCTTTCACATATAAAGATTACGTTGAAGGCTTATCCTCATATAGTTTTGGAACACACCAAATAGAAGTTATATCTACCAATAAATCTATTTTTTCTAAAATGAATGACAGTCTAGTTAAAGAATTGGCAGATAACCCTTATTTAAATGAAATTAAAAAGGTAACATTAGAGAACTTAGACCTTAAGGCTAAAGCCTTAGAAGAACAAAAAGAGACCTTAGATTCTTTAAAAACAACTTATTTAAGTATTCGTAAATCAGAATCAGAGAAACAGGCGATCAAACCAGGGACTGGTACAAATTTAATTTTCGGAGCTAATCAACAGCAGCAAAGTCTTATAGTTGATGAAACTAAACTAGTAGAACGTCAAATGGATTTAATTAATCAAAAGTTAGATATATACAAAAGTTTGATATCAAATAAATACGTTGTGAATATAATTTCAGAGTTTCCCGCAGCAGGATATGATATTGGAAAATTATTTGACAAAGCCAAAGTAAGAGTTCCTTTGTTATTTGTTTTAATAACATTGATATTTTTTATTGCTTTGGGCTTAAAAAAGTATGTAGAAAAAGAAGAAAAACGTTTATTCCATAAATAAAAAATGAAATTATTAATAACAGGAGGTGCAGGGTTTATCGGATCTCATGTTGTGAGGCTATTTGTGTCCAAATATCCGGATTACCATGTTTATAATCTAGATGCGCTCACTTATGCAGGCAATTTAGAAAACCTAAAGGATATTGAAAACAAATCTAATTATAACTTTATAAAAGCAGATATAACGGATGAAGCTTTTATAAATAGGTTGTTTAAAGAACACATGTTTGATGGAGTAATACATTTAGCTGCTGAATCTCATGTTGACAGATCGATAAAAAATCCTTTAGCGTTTGTTAAAACCAACGTTATTGGTACCATGATTCTGTTAAACGCTTTTAAGGAATGTTGGGGAAATAATTTTGAAGGAAAACTTTTTTATCACATAAGCACGGATGAAGTTTATGGGGCTTTGGGTCAAACAGGGTTGTTTACAGAAGTAACACCTTATAATCCAAACTCTCCTTATTCAGCATCAAAAGCTAGTTCAGATCATTTTGTGAGAGCTTATGGGGAAACTTATGATTTGCCATATGTTATTTCAAACTGTTCCAATAACTATGGGCCAAATCAATTTCCAGAAAAACTGATACCGCTGTTTATAAACAATATTATAAATAATAAAGCAATACCTGTTTACGGTAATGGCAATTATACCAGAGATTGGTTGTATGTAAAAGATCATGCTGTGGCCATTGATTTGGTTTTTCACAAAGGAAAGCATAAAGAAACTTATAATATTGGTGGATTCAATGAATGGAAAAATATTGATTTAGTAAAGCTATTGTGCGAACAGATGGATGATAAGTTAGAAAGAGAAAAAGGTACATCAGTAAAATTAATAACCTATGTAAAAGACCGACCTGGGCATGATTTAAGGTATGCGATAGATGCCTCTAAAATAAATAAAGAATTAGGGTGGAAACCTTCAGTTACATTTGAAGAGGGTTTAGAAAAAACAATTAATTGGTATATAAGTAATGAAGATTGGTTAAACAATGTAACTATTGGTGGATATCAATCTTACTATAAAAAGTAATAACTATAATGAAAGGTATCATACTAGCAGGAGGATCGGGTACTAGATTACACCCATTGACTTTGTCTGTAAGCAAACAATTAATGCCTGTTTATGATAAGCCTATGATTTATTATCCATTATCCACATTAATGTATGCGGGGATAAATGAAGTGTTAATTATCTCAACACCTAAAGACTTACCCTTATTTCAAGATTTGTTAGGCGATGGGAAAAAGTTTGGTTGTATATTTGAATATGCAGTTCAAGATGCTCCTAACGGATTAGCAGAAGCCTTTATTATTGGAGCCGATTTTATAGGTAGTGAAAAAGTGGCCTTAATATTGGGTGACAATATTTTTTATGGAACAGGCTTAGCAAAACTTTTACAAGCAAATAACGATCCGGATGGAGGAATTATTTATGCTTATAGAGTCCATGACCCAGAACGTTATGGTGTTGTTGAATTTAATGGTGAAGGTCAAGCTATTTCTATAGAAGAAAAACCGGAACATCCCAAATCTAATTTTGCAGTTCCAGGTATCTATTTTTATGATAATTCTGTTGTTGACATTGCTAGAAAAATTAAGCCAAGCTATAGAGGCGAGTTAGAAATTACAGACGTAAATAAGGTCTATTTAAAACAAGGAAAACTGAATGTGAGTATATTAGATAGAGGCACTGCATGGTTGGACACTGGGACTTTTCAATCACTGATGCAAGCTTCGCAATTTGTTGAAGTGATTGAAGAGCGACAAGGGTTGAAAATCGGTGCTATTGAAGCTGCAGCTTTTGAAATGGGTTACATAAATGAACCCCAATTCAAAGCACTAGCACAACCTTTATTAAAAAGTGGCTATGGTAAAAATTTATTAGGATTATTGAAAATGAACTAATGATTGTAAGAGAAACTAATTTAAAGAATTGTTTTATAATTGAGCCTAATGTCTTTCATGACAAAAGAGGTTATTTTTTAGAAAGTTATAATAAAAACCTGTTTAATAATTTTGTAGGCAATGATGTAAATTTTATCCAAGACAATGAATCATTTTCTTCTAAAGGTGTATTAAGAGGGCTTCATTATCAAAGGGGGGAATATGCTCAAGCTAAATTAGTAAGGGTTATTAAAGGAAGTGCATTAGATGTCGTAGTTGATATAAGACAAAAGTCAGCATCATTTGGGCAATCTTTTAGTTTGGAATTATCTGAAAAAAACAAAAAACAATTATTTATTCCACGGGGGTTTGCGCATGGTTTTGTGGTTTTAAGTGAGACCGCTATTTTTTCATACAAATGTGATAATATTTATAATAAAGCTTCTGAAGCTGGTATTATTTATAATGACCCCATTCTTAATATAGATTGGAAACTTCCAGAAAAGAATTTAATCATTTCAGAAAAGGATTTAGGTCTGCCAACTTTTGAAAGCATTTTTTAAATGAAAATAAGAGTATTAGTAACGGGTGCATTTGGACAATTGGGAAAAACCATTGAAGATTTTTATGCGGATTCACAAAATAAAATTGATTTTACATTTGTATCAAAAGCTACATTAGATATTTCAAATAAAGAAGCTTTATTGACTTTTTTAAATCACGATACATTTGATTATTGTATCAATTGTGCAGCTTATACAAACGTAGAACAAGCCGAAAAAACTCCAGAAATAGCCTATCAAATTAATGCGGAAAGCGTTAAAAATCTTGCTCAAGTTTGTGCAGAAAAGAATATTATTTTAATTCACATTTCAACTGATTATGTGTTTGATGGAAATAAAAATGAGCCTTATATTGTTGATGATAAAACCAATCCAATCAATGAATATGGCAAATCTAAATTGTTAGGAGAACAGTTCATCCAAACTGTAATGAACCATTATTTCATTATTAGAACATCTTGGCTGTATTCAAAAAAACATGGTAGAAATTTTTATAAAACAATACTCAATAAAGCCAAAACAGAGTCTACGCTTTTTGTTACAAACATAGAAATAGGATGTCCCACTGACACGGAGAGTTTAGCACTTTATATTATTGATTTAATAAAAACTAATTCAAAAGATTATGGTATAAAACATTATTGTGACTCAAAACCAATGACATGGTATGATTTTGCAAAAGTGATTTTAATTGAAAATGATTTGTTAAGTAAAATAAAACTTGTTAAAAACAATAACTATTGTACTTTTGCCACTAGACCAAAATATTCGGTTTTAAAGAATTCTTAAAATAATATTAAGAGGATTTAACACATTTAACTCACTATATTTTCTTAAAATGAAAGAAAAGAAAAAAGCACTTATTGTTTTCGGTACCCGACCAGAAGCTATTAAAATGGCACCCTTGGTCAAAGAGTTCGAAAAAAATACTGATAGATTTGAAACCAAAGTATGTATTACTGCGCAACATAGGGAAATGTTAGACCAAGTATTGTCTTTTTTTGAAATTACACCACAATACGACTTAGATTTAATGAAGCCAAATCAAAATTTGTATTCATTGACTGCCGATATCATTACGAATTTAAAACCGGTTTTAGAAGATTTTAAACCAGATTACGTATTTGTTCATGGAGATACAACTACCACCATGGCAACCAGTATTGCTGGTTTTTATTCTGGTGCGCAGGTTTGCCACGTTGAAGCTGGTTTACGTACCTTTAACATGCAGTCGCCCTTTCCTGAAGAAATGAACAGATCTGTAACAGGTGTGGTCACCAACATCCATTTTGCCCCTACGGTTACATCAAGGCAAAATTTACTTAATGAAAATAAAAAAGAAGAAAGCATAATTGTTACAGGGAATACAGTAATAGATGCTTTATTGTTTAGTGTTGATAAGGTTAATTCCAAACATTTCAGCGATAAAGAAGTTGAATTGCTTAAAAAAATAGTAAATCCAGGAAAAAGGTTAATTTTAGTAACAGGTCATCGAAGAGAAAACCATGGTCAAGGTTTTATTAATATATGTAAAGCACTCAAACACATTGCAGAATCGCATGCTGACTGTCAAATAATATATCCCGTACATCTCAATCCAAATGTGCAAAAGCCTGTTTATGAGTTATTAACAGGCATTGATAATATACAATTGATAGACCCTTTATCATATCCCGCATTTGTTTGGCTAATGGAGAAATCATATTTAATCATAACCGATAGTGGCGGTGTACAAGAAGAAGCACCAAGTTTAGGAAAGCCAGTATTGGTAATGCGTAATACCACCGAACGCCCTGAAGCCGTTGAAGCAGGAACGGTGCTGCTAGTGGGTACACATATTGATACTATTATTTCCGAAACAAAAAGACTTTTAAATGATGAGGGTATTTATAACAATATGAGTAAATTGCACAATCCTTACGGCGACGGAAACGCTTGCGAAAAAATTGTAAATCATATAAAAAATATATTGTAATGAGTCATCCAAAAGTTGTAATGATTGGATTGGGCTATATTGGGCTGCCAACAGCAGCTTTAATCGCACAAAGTAAAACCCATGTACACGGGGTTGATATTAACCCTACTGTAGTAGAAACTATAAATGCTGGCAAGATTCATATTATTGAACCTGAGTTGGATGTTGCTGTAGCAAATGCTGTTAAAGATGGTTATTTAAAAGCAGCAACCACACCTGTTGAAGCCAATACATATCTGGTAGTAGTTCCTACGCCTTTCAAAGCTAAAAATGAACCTGATATTTCGTTTGTTGAGGCTGCAACAAAAGCTATCATTCCTTTGCTTAAGGAAGGCGATTTATATATTATAGAATCTACTTCGCCAGTAGGCACCACTGAAAAAATGATGGACTTGATTTATCAAGAACGTCCAGATTTAAAAGGAAAATTAAACATTGCCTATTGTCCAGAACGTGTTCTTCCGGGGAATGTGATGTATGAATTGGTTCATAACGACCGTGTTATTGGAGGTGTTGATGAAAAATCTACTGAAGAAGCTATAGCGTTTTATAGCCAATTTATAAAAGGCGATTTACATAAAACAAATGCGCGCACTGCGGAGATGTGTAAGTTAGTGGAAAACTCTTCTAGAGATGTACAAATAGCTTTTGCTAACGAGTTATCTCTTATATGTGATAAGGCAGGTATTAATGTTTGGGAGCTTATTGATTTAGCAAATAAACACCCTAGAGTGAATATCTTACAGCCAGGTTGCGGTGTTGGAGGGCATTGTATTGCGGTAGATCCTTATTTTATTGTTGCGGAATACCCCATGGAGTCAAAAATTATTGGAACTGCCAGAGAAATAAATAATTACAAATCGTTTTGGTGTGCTGAAAAAGTACAAACCACCAAATTAGCATTTGAGTTAAAACACGGAAGAAAACCTAGCATAGCAATCATGGGGTTGGCGTTTAAACCAAATATTGATGATTTAAGGGAGTCTCCAGCTAAATATATAGCTCAAAAAGTATTGCAAAATGCTAATAATGAAGAGTATTATATTTCAGAACCCAATATTGATACACATAAGGTGTTTAAATTAACAGATTATAAAGAAGCGGTAGATAAAGCAGATATTATAGTGTTTCTCGTGGCACACAAAGAGTTTAAATCCCTAGATATTAAAGAAGATAAAGTCATTTTGGACTTTTGTAATGTTAATTAAATATATAAATAATATGAAAAATATCTTTTGGTTAATTTTGGTAATAACCATTATTTCTTGTAAATCTGAAAAGAAAAATGAAAAAACAATTACTGTTGAAGAAAATTTAGTTACAGAAAAAAAAGCTACTGAAATTCAATTTCCAGAAATAGAAACCCCTTATACTGATTTGGTATCTATATTTAATAATGGATTTAGTTTTACTGATCAAATTGAAATAGAAGAAATTGGGATACTAAATATTGAAGAGAATGTATATAAAATTTTTTATTTTCTTGATGATAGCAGCGACTTAAGCGTAATTAAAAAACTCAATATAGGCTTTAGGTTTTATCCAAAAGATCCAAACGAATTCGAAAATGAAGTGGATAAAAAAGAAAAAGCAAAAACTATAGCTATTAAAGGATCCGCTATAAACAGCATGGAAAATTCTCTAGTAATTGTTTCGGAAGAATTTAAAATTATGCCGAATGAATTTACACATGCAAAAATTTTCTTTTATGATCCAAATGATGGTATTCAAGGAAAAACACTTACAATTTTAAACCTTAATCTTTAAACTGTAAAATTGTACTTTTAAATGATTTTTTCAACACCACTTTTTCTACTCTTTTTCGTAGTAGTTTTTATAATATATTGGGTTGGTTTAGGACAGATAAAAGACAATGATAAGAAGCTAAAAGCAAGAATTATATTCTTGCTTTTAGCTTCTTATTACTTTTACATGTCATGGAATCCCGTATTTATTTTATTAATATTATTTTCTACAGTAGTAGATTATTTTGCAGGCAAAAGAATACATAGTAGTGATTCCCAAAAGCAAAAAAAGTTTTTCTTAGTATTGAGTTTAGTAACCAATTTAGGCTTCTTAGCGTATTTTAAATATACTAATTTCTTTTTAGACACCATTAATAGTGTTTCTGGGTTAGTATCAGACTCAGGAACAAATTTCTTTTTAGCTATTGTGCTTCCAGTAGGTATTTCTTTTTACACATTTCAATCCATGTGTTATACCATAGACATTTATTATGGTAAAATGAAACCAAGCAAAGACTTTTTAGAATTTGCCTTATACGTTACCTTTTTTCCGCAGTTAGTTGCGGGGCCTATTGTAAGAGCAATAGATTTTATTCCGCAGTTAAAAGAGAATAGGATTTTTAATAAAATTAATTTTCAATTAGCAACAAACTATTTTCTACTAGGTTTATTCAAAAAAGTAGTCATTGCAGATAATATAGCACCATTCTCTGATGCTCTATTTGCGGCACCAGAGCAATATAGTACCATAGCAACTTGGGTTGGTGTCATGTCTTATAGTATTCAAATTTATTGTGATTTTTCAGGATATTCAGATATGGCAATTGGTGTTGCTGCATTATTAGGTTTTAAATTAATGGAAAACTTTAATATGCCTTATGGTTCTACAAGTATTACTGAGTTTTGGAGAAAATGGCACATTAGCTTATCAACTTGGTTAAGAGATTATTTGTTTATTCCGTTAGGTGGAAGTCGTGTATCTAAAAAAATATTTTACTATCGTAATTTAATGCTAACCATGTTGCTTGGTGGATTATGGCATGGCGCAAGTTGGAATTTTGTTGTTTGGGGTGGACTACACGGTTTAGCATTAATAATACATAAATTATATAAAACTAAATATGCAGATAACTTTACGTTTTCTAAACCAGTAAAAACAATTTACACTTTTTTTTCTTGGGTGTTAACTATGGTGTTTGTAATGGTAACATGGGTGTTTTTTAGAGCACAAACCTTTGGTGCAGCTACGCAAGTTTTAAAAAACATGTTTACTCTTAAAGAAGACATAAATTATACAATACCATTAGCGTTTA
>CAXBNH010000007.1:0-22349 GCA_963976905.1 uncultured Algibacter sp. | reverse complement strand
ATTAAATTTGTTGATTTCCAAGTTTCAAAAGCTTTTTGGTCCTTTATAGTTACTTGAGGAATATCATTAATTTCTACTGGTTTTGAAGCCACATACGCATCGGCATCAATAGCAACTGTTTTAAACTCAATGGCTTTTTGCTCTTGATCAACCAAGTCTTTAAAAGCATCAAGTCCGATGTCTTTAATTAAGAATTTCATACGTGCTTTAGCACGGCTTTTACGCTCGCCATAACGGTCAAAAACTCGTACAACCCCTTCCATTAAAGGAATGATCTTATCCGTTGGCAAAAAGCTATACAATTCATCTGCTTCACGAGGTTGAGACCCCAATCCGCCACCAATCATAACTTTGAAACCACGCTCACCATTTTCAATTTTGGCTATAAAACCTAAATCGTGCATGTATGAAAGTCCTGTATCCTCATCTGAAGAAGAGAAAGAGACTTTAAACTTACGTCCCATTTCCTGACTAATCGGATTTCTTAAAAAGAAACGAAACAAAGCATCAGCATACGGCGATACATCAAATGGCTCATCTATATCTATACCAGCTAATTCTGAGGCAGTTACGTTACGCACTGTATTTCCACAAGCTTCACGTATTGTAATATCGTCTTGATCCAATTGCGCCCAAAGTTCTGGTGTTCGTTTAATATCCACATAGTGAATTTGAATATCCTGACGGGTAGTAATGTGTAAACGACCACGAGAATATTCATCAGAAACGTCTGAAATTCTACGTAATTGATTGCTCTTTACTTTTCCGTATGGCAATTTTATACGAATCATCTGCACACCTTCTTGACGTTGGCCGTAAATACCACGTGCCAAACGAAGGCTTCTAAATTTCTCTTCGTCTATTTTTCCATTATTGAAAAGCTCAATTTTATTGGCTAAATCAATAATATCCTTTTCAACAATTGGGTTTTCTATTTCTGTTCTAAATGTTTGCATTTTCTTTTTTTTATTGGATGAAACCAGCTCCCACTGTATTATTATTCTGTTTGTCAATTAAAATAAACGATCCGTTTGTTCTATGATTTTTAAATTGATCGTAGAAAATTGGTTTATTTAATTTAAAAGTTACAGACGCAATATCATTTACATTTAATCCTGTAACATCTTTTTCAAAACCTGAATAATCAGGATTGATTTTATGGTTAATGCGTTCTACTTTCGCCAACACTTTATTAACGCCGTGCTGTACAACATATTTACCACCAACCGTTAATTGATTAGAATCCATCCAACATACATTGGCAGTAAATTGCTTATCGATGGTTGGCAAATCGCCTTCCTTAACAATCATATCACCTCTACTAACATTGATATCGTTTTCTAAAGTAATGGTTACTGATGAACGTCTTGACGCCGTTTGGTATTTTTCATCATAAAAATAAATATCCTTTATCTTAGAACGTGTTTTTGATGGCAACACCATAATATCATCTCCAACACTTAATTCGCCACCATACACTTTTCCTGCATAGCCTCTATAGTCATGGAAATCTTCAGTTTTAGGACGAATAACATATTGCACTGGGAAACGCGGTGTACCCACATTATAAATATCTGCTTTATTTAATTGTTCTAAATGTTCCAACAATGCTTCGCCTTTGTACCAAGACATTTTATCTGACTTGTTCACAACATTATCACCTTTTAAAGCACTAACTGGAATGAATGTTATTTTTTGGTCTTGATAATCTCTTTTGCTCATCAAATCAGAAAAATCAGCTTTGATTTTATTGTAAACATCTTCCGAGTAATCTACCAAATCCATCTTATTAATGGCAACTACAACATCTTTAATTCTCAATAAATTATTGATAAAGAAGTGACGATTGGTTTGTTCAATCACACCTTTTCTGGCATCGATTAAAATGATAGATGCTTGCGATGTTGACGCTCCCGTAACCATGTTTCGTGTATATTCTACGTGGCCAGGTGTATCGGCAATGATGTAACTTTTCTTTTTTGTTGAAAAATAAATATGTGCAACATCAATAGTGATTCCTTGTTCTCTTTCTGCAACTAAACCGTCCGTGGCCAATGAAAAATCCAAATAATCATAACCACGTTGCTTACTTGTTTTTTCAATAGCTTCTAACTTATCAGACGTTAATGATTTTGTATCGTAAAGAATACGTCCTATTAAGGTACTTTTTCCATCATCTACACTTCCTGCTGTTGCAATTTTTAATACTTCCATATTTTTTATGCTGTTGGCTATTGGCTTTTAGCTGTTAGCTATTTGCCGCTTGCTTAATTTATAATCTTTTTATTTTGCCAATGGCTAATCGCCAAAAGCTAAGAGCGAAAATTTGCTTTTGCAAATTTTAAAAATACCCTTGTTGTTTACGTTTTTCCATGGCTGCTTCTGAGCGTTTATCGTCAATACGTGCTCCACGCTCAGAAATAGTAGAATCTCTAATTTCTTCTACAACCTTAGAAATGGATACGGCATCAGACAACACTGCTGCGGTACAACTCATATCGCCAACAGTTCTGAAACGCACCATTTTTTCTAACACTTCTTCGTTATCATCTCTATAAACAATACCATCTTCTGCAGACCAAATCATTCCATCCCTTAAGAATACTTTACGCCTATGTGCAAAATAAATAGAAGGAATTTCGATGTTTTCAGCTTCAATATAAGACCAAACATCTAATTCTGTCCAGTTTGAAATTGGGAACACACGAACGTTTTGTCCTAATTCAATTTCACCATTCAACATATCGAACAATTCAGGACGTTGGTTTTTTTCATCCCACTGACCAAAATCATCACGTACTGAAAAAATACGCTCTTTAGCTCTTGCTTTTTCTTCATCACGACGAGCACCACCTATACAAGCATCAAATTTAAATTCTTCAATAGCATCTAAAAGCGTAGTAGTTTGCAACATATTTCTGCTTGCATAACGACCAGATTCTTCCTTTACTTTACCTTCATCAATAGAATCTTGAACATTTCTTACGATTAGTTCCAAACCTAATTCTTTAACCAAACGGTCTCTAAATTCAATAGTTTCTGGAAAGTTATGCCCCGTATCAATGTGCATTAAAGGAAATGGCACTTTTGCTGGGTAAAAGGCTTTTACAGCTAATCTCACTAAAGTGATTGAATCTTTTCCCCCTGAAAATAACAACACAGGTTTTTCAAATTGTGCTGCCACCTCTCTCATGATATAGATGGCTTCGTTTTCTAATGAATTTATGTTTGATGTGTCTTTATTCATAATCTTATTTATCATTTATCCTAAGCATGTAAACCACACTCTCTGTTTTCTAACGCTTTAGTTGGGTCGAAATATTTGAATTCGTTTGTTAATTTATTTTCTTTAATATAGGTATCTAATTTTTCATCAGACCAATAATAAAACGGGCTTACTTTTAAAACACCATCTTTACTCACACTAAAAATTCCGATGCTATCTCTAAAAGCGGTCTGGCCTTGACGTAAATTTGTAAACCACACTTTAGGTTTATGCTCATCCATGGCGCGTCTAAAGGGCTCCAACTTTACTTGCTCGGTAAACAAAGCGTGTTCTGGCGCATCAACGCTCGGTATGCCTAAAACCACATCTCTGTGTGACGATGTTTGTTTTGGTACATATAAAAAGATATTCAAGTTTAAATCTTTAATGACTTGTTCTGCGTGTTTGTAAGTTTGGGGTGTATTATACCCCGTATCGCACCAAACAACTGGCGTATTTGCATTTACAGTAGTAACTGCATGTAAAATTGTAGCTTCGTAAGGTCTGAAATTTGTGGTAACCACAGCATCTTGACTCAACTCCAGTGCTTTTTTTACAATGTTTGAAGGTAATGCTTTTTCAAACTCTTTATTTAATATATCTATTTGTTCTTGTGAAATCATATTTACTATTTACTATAAATTATCTACCCCATTTAATGGTGTTCCAAATACGTTCGTGGAAAAAATACAAAACCATTTTTGTAACCAACTCCACAGAGCCGATTGAAAACGCTAAAGCTAATTGCCCCGTAATTACCCAAGAAATCAAAATGGTATCCAAAGTTCCGATTATCCTCCAACTTATAGATTTCACTATACTTCTTAAAGGCTTTTCTTTAACCACATCCTCTTTGTAGGTAGCGCTTTTTTTTTCTTTTAATATCATTTGCCCAATCATTTTAACAAGTTTTATATTAATCCTATCGGATTAGTAGGGATTACAAAAGTAATACTTTTTATGACACTATAAAGCATGATTAACAATTTTTTAGAACTATGGAACATTTTCAAGTTAAATTGAAGAAAATAATTAAAAAACATGATTATTTTACGATATTATCATTTGCTTCGACGCTTGACAAATCTGCTAAAGTGTTATTTCTTAGCACATTTAAGGTACTATCCCGCACTTGAATCATAAGTTTGTTAACGCTGCATGCATGCTCGTCTACACAATCATCACACTTTTCATAAAAATTTAAACTAACGCAAGGTACCATGGCTATAGGACCTTCAAGAATTCTTAAAACATCAGTCATTAAAATATCTTTAGGTTCTTTTAGCAAATAATAGCCTCCTAATTTTCCTTTTTTAGAACCTAAAAAACCTGATTTGCGTAAAGTCAATAAAATGCTTTCCAAAAATTTATGCGGAATGTGTTCACTTTTGGAAATTTGACTAATCTGCACAGGGCATTCTTTACTAGCTCTCGCTATGTAAGTGAGAGCTTTAAGTCCGTATTTTGTTTTTTTGGATAGCATGGTTGCGAAGGTACTAATTTAAAGCTTGCTCTAAATCTGCTATAACATCATCTATATGTTCCAATCCTACAGACACTCTTACCAATCCATCAGTAATGCTCACTTCCAATCTATCTGCTTCAGACAATTTACTGTGTGTGGTACTTGCTGGGTGCGTTACAATGGTTCGGGTATCGCCAAGGTTTGCGGATAACGAACACATTTTTATGGCATCTAAAAATTTACGACCAGCTTCTACCCCACCTTTTACTTCAAAAGCAACAATACTTCCGCCGGATTTCATTTGTTTTTTAGCGATTTCATACTGCGGATGCGATTTTAAAAACGGATATTTCACCCAATTCACATTGGGGTGCGCTTCTAAAAACTCAGCTACTTTAAAGGCATTTTCACAATGTTTGTCCACTCGAACCGCTAAAGTTTCTAAACTTTTAGACAATACCCAAGCATTAAATGGAGACAAAGCAGGCCCTGTATTTCTTGAGAACAAATAGATTTCCCTAATCAAATCAGCGTTTCCTACGGTAACACCACCTAAAACACGCCCTTGACCGTCCATTAATTTTGTTGCTGAATGAATGACCAAGTGCGCTCCAAATTTTATAGGCTGTTGTAAATAAGGTGTTGCAAAGCAATTATCTATCACTAAAAGTAAATTGTGTTTTTTGGCAATAGCTCCCAACAGTTCTAAATCCAACACATCAACAGCAGGGTTGGTGGGCGATTCGGCGTATAAAATTTTTGTGTTGGGCTGAATTAAACTTTCTATTTTATCAACATCACTAACCTTAAAATAGCTTGTTTCAATATGCCATTTTGGCAAATACTTGGTAAACAAACTATGTGTAGAACCAAATACCGAACGGCATGACACAATGTGGTCACCACTATTCAACAAGGCTGCAAAAGTTGAAAACACAGCTGCCATACCCGTTGCAAAGGCATAACCAGCCTCTGCACCTTCCATTTTGCATACCTTATCTACAAATTCAGTCGTGTTTGGGTTGGTAAATCGGCTGTAAATATTGCGTTCTTTTTCTTCGGCGAACGAGGCACGCATGTCTTCAGCATCTTCAAACAGAAAACTGGATGTTAAATATAACGGACTGGTGTGTTCTAAATATTCGCTACGGCCTAATTGCGTACGGACGGCTTCGGTTTCAAATTGTTTTTCTTTGCTCATTAATTCTATTTTTTCGCCACGAATTCTTTAATTATTTCAAATTAAAAATTCATGAATCTGTGGCTAAATTTATTTGTATTCAAGGTTAAAAGATGCTTCGACTGCGCTCAGCATGACATCCAATAGCTTAATTTATATGTTTAGACAACCTTAAAATATCTCCAAAAACACCGCGTGCCGTAACCTCAGCACCAGCACCAGCACCTTGGATTACGATTGGTTGTTCACCATAAGATTCTGTAAATATTTCAAAAATAGCATCAGACCCTTTAATATGCCCTAATGTACTATCCTCTGGAATGGACACTAATTTTACTTCCAAATTTCCTTTATCTTGAGATAAATCTCCAGACAAATCACCCACATATCTTAATACGTGTCCTGGTTTTTGATTGTCTTTTATTTTTTGAAATTCATCATCTAAAACATCCAACTGCTTTAAAAACGATTCCACCGAAATATTTTGATAGGCTTCTGGAATTAGATTTTGCACAGACACGTCTTCAAATTCATTTTGCAAATCTAACTCTCTTGCTAGAATTAACAGTTTTCTGGCCACATCATTTCCTGAAAAATCTTCACGAGGGTCGGGTTCTGTAAAACCTTTGTCAATCGTTTCTTGAATGATTTCACTAAATGGTTTGTCCTCCACCGAAAAATTATTGAACAAATAACTCAACGTCCCTGAAAAAACACCTCTAATCCTTGTGATATTTTCACCGGACTCGTGCAACAATTTAATAGTATCAATCAATGGTAATCCTGCACCAACCGTTGTTTCGTATAAATATTGCTTGTTATTATTTTTAAGTTGAACCCTTAAATCTTTATAAAAATCATGCGAAATGGTATTGGCAATTTTATTGGACGACACCAAATCGAAACCTGCCTCAACCAATGGTACATAATTTTTATAGAATTCGGAACTTGCCGTATTATCAACCGCAATCAAATTTTCTAAATGATGCGTTTTGGTATAGTCGATAATGTCATTTATCGTAAAATCATTGGTTGCTGATTTAATTGATTTTTCCCAATATTTATCAACCCCTTTTTTATTTAAAATGACTTGTTTGGAGTTGGCAACAGCGAACACATTCAAATTGATGCCTTTTCGTTTTTCAATCTCATCTTTCGATTTTAAAATCTGATTGATTAGTGCGCCTCCAACCCCACCATGTCCAAAAATGGCAATGTTAATTCGTTTGGAAATCCCGAAGATTTCACCATGAATCACATTCAACGCTTTATGCAATTGCGATTTTTTAACCACCAAACTCACATTACGTCCAGTGACCGTATTGTTGAACAACAACGGGGTAATCTGGTTTTTTATAAGCGCATTGAATGGTTTATGGAACGAACTCAATTCAATACCGATTATGGAAATAACCGATACATCATCCACCACCGCAATTTTATTAACATCTTGCGAATAGAAATCATTTTCAAACTCGCGTTCCAAAGCCACCACTGCTTGTGTTGCTTGGTCGGCATTGATTATAAACCCAATACCTCTTTCTGAAGAACCTTGAGAAATAATACTAACACTGATGTTTTTTGTAGCCAACGCTCCAAAAATTCGAGCATCCACACCACTTTTACCTAATAAACCACGACCTTCCAAATTCAATAAGGCCACATTATCCAATACGGATAAAGACGTAACTTCTTTAGAATTTGGTTTTGCAGTTATTAAAGTGCCTTCATCTTCTGGATTAAAAGTATTTAAAATACGTAGATTGATATTTTTTTCGACTAATGGAATGATGGTTTTTGCATGCAAAATAGTCGTGCCGAAATTCGCCAATTCATTCGCTTCACTAAAAGATAATTCCCTGATTTTTTTGGCATCAGATACTAAATCCGGATTTGCAGTGTAAATACCGTTTACGTGTGTATAATTTTGCAACTCATCGGCATCTAAATAATTAGCCAATAACGCTGCGGTATAATTACTACCGTTTCTACCCAGCGTGGTGGTTTCATTCTTTAAATTGGAAGCGATAAAACCGGTTACCACATTAACTGTACCTTCGTTTTCCTTAAAATGTTTTTTAATATTATCTTTTGATAATTGCAAAATAGGCTGTGCGTTACCAAAAGCGTCATCGGTTTTAATCAGTTGCCTAGAATCGATGGCTTTTGATGTGATGCTACGGTCATTCAATAATTGGGTTACCAACTTGGCCGACAACAACTCACCTTGCGCCAAAACCTCATCTTTGGTTTTTTTACTATAATCGCCCAACAGACTCACGCCTTCAAAAAGCTTTTCAAGTTTTGAAAATTCCGCCGAAAAATCAATACTTTTAAAAGGAGCTATTTGATAGGTTTTGAAAGCTTCCCACTTTGTTTTATAATCGTCACCTTTTGCGGCTTTATTCAATAAAGATTCTAATTCGTCGGTGGTTTTGCCTCTGGCAGAAACCACTACAGCAATGCGCTCCCCTTCATTTACTTTTTTTTCAATGATGGTTATCACTTTATTCAAACCTTCGCCGTTTGCCAATGATTTACCACCAAACTTTAATATTTTCATCTTTCTCTTTTTAGAATTTGGCAAAAAGATACCTTCTATAATTTTTTCAAGTTGCTCATATTCCATTAAAAACGCATCGTGCCCATGCACCGAAGTAATCTCATTATAGGTCACGTTTGGATGTGTTAAAGCCAGTTGTTTGTGGGTTTGCTTGTTTTCTTCAGCAGTAAAAAACAAATCGGAATCTACCCCAACAATATGAATATTGGCCTTGATGTTTTCCAAAATAAATTCATCTTCTCGATTCTTGGTAACATCAATGGTCTTTAATAACTGATTCATCAATTTGTAAGCCGATAACTGAAAGCGCTCTTGCAATTTTTTACCGTGGTGCAATAACCAACTTTCTACATTAAAAACCTCGGAATTATCATTTTTGGAACGATGGAAACGTTCTTTAAAAGATTCTGGTGTTCTGTAACATAACATAGCATGCATTCTGGCATCATGCACGGGATTTTTGGAATTTAACAAAAAGGCTTCTTGAATCTGGCAATTCGCAATCAACCAATCGGTAGATTTCCAATCCGTCGCCACAGGAATTAAGTGCTCTGTAATTTCTGGACTTAAAACTGCCATTTCCCAAGCGATGCCACCACCTAAAGAACCACCAATAAGAGCAAAAAGGGTATCAATTTTTAATTCTTTTAATCCTATTAAAAATAGTTTGGCAATATCTCTAGCCACAAAATCTTTATAGTTTTCAATAACAAACCCATCAAAACTATTTCCGGGTATGTTGAATGCCAAAATGGTGTACTGATTAGTATCAATCACTTTATCTTCGCCAACCAAATCTTTCCACCAGCCATCTTTTCCCGCCACATGGCTATTGCCCGTTAAAGCATGGTTTACCTGTACTATGGGAGCAGTTCCTAAAGCTTTTCCAAAGGTTTGATAACTTAAATTTACCTCAGGAATAAGCACTCTACTTTCTGTGGTAAAGTTTTTAATGACAATATGTTGCAAAGAGTGTTCCAATGATTTTTATTTTAAGACCTGTCAGGTTTTTTTATTGGCTAAACGTAGTCAAAGCTAAAACCTGATAGACCTGAGTATATTAATTATATTTTATCAAAAGCAGCTTTTAAATCGGCTTTTAAATCTTCTATGTTTTCCAAGCCAACAGACAAACGAATCAAATCACTTGATACGCCTGCGGCAGCCTGCTGCGCCTCATTTAATTGCTGGTGCGTGGTACTTGCTGGATGAATAATCAATGACTTGGTATCGCCAATGTTTGCCAACAATGAAAACAACTGAGTATTATCTGAAATAGCTTTTGCGGCATCAAATCCGCCTTTCGCACCAAAAGTAATCAAACCACTTTGTCCGTTTGGCAAATATTTATCAGCCAAAGCCTTGTATTTACTACTTTCCAGACCTGGGTAGTTTACCCAAGTAACTTCATCTTGTGCTTCCAACCACTTCGCCAATTCCAATGCGTTTGCGCTGTGTTGTTTGATTCTAACTGGTAACGTTTCCAACCCTTGAATAATATTGAATGCGTTTGTTGGACTTAAAGCACCACCTAGATCTCTTAAACCTTCTAAAATTAACTTAAAAGTATAAGCGGCTGCACCCAACGCTTCGCTATACACCAAACCGTGGTATCCTGCTGAAGGCTCTGTAAATTCTGGGAATTTTCCGTTTGTCCAATCAAATGTTCCAGCATCGATTATGGCACCGCCTAATGAAGTTCCTTGTCCGCCTACATATTTTGTTAACGAGTGGATGACAATATCTGCTCCATGCTCAATAGGTTTCACCAATACTGAAGTAGCTACCGTATTATCAACAATAAACGGCACACCAGCTGCCTTTGCATGAACCGAAATAGATTTTAAATCCAAGACATCTAATTTTGGGTTCCCTAAAGATTCCACAAAAAAGGCTCTGGTATTATCTTGAACGGCTGCGGTAAAATTATCGGGATTATCGGCATCTACAAACGTGGTTGTAATGCCCAATCTTGGCAAGGTAACGTTTAATAAATTGAACGTACCGCCATATAAACTACTGGATGCTACAATATGGTCGCCTGCTTTTAGCAAGGTTAACAACCCTGTGGAAATCGCCGCAGTTCCCGATGCAAAAACCACCGCACCAATACCGCCTTCTACAGCCGCTAAACGGTCTTGCAAAATCTGGTTTGTGGGGTTGTTCAATCGGGTGTAAATAAAGCCTAATTCTTTTAATGAGAAAAGATTGGCAGCATGGTCTGTATCGTTAAAAACATACGATGTGGTTTGATAAATAGGAACCGCTCTGGTACCTGCGTTTGTTCTTACATCATGCCCTGCGTGTAATGCGTTGGTTTCAAATTTGTGTGTACTCATTTTTCTAATTTTTTTAGTTAATATTAGGTTCCCGCATTCGCGAGAATGATAATTTCAAAGGAAACAAAAAAAACAAATTTTCTGAATTTCTTTGTGAACCAAAAGCCAAAATAAGCTAGCGCTAGCGTACTTAATAGAAAAATGTTATAAGAAAATATAAAATTACAGAAAGTAATTTTGTTTTGTTATCTATCCAAACACCGATAAATGAATCGGTAATTTAAGTAGAATGTAGCACCTTCATTACTAAGTGTAAAGGGTTGCTAAGGTTTCATCGGGTCTATCCCTCCACCTTTCTTGATAACATTTCAATAAGTTATTGAACTTTTTTGTGAATGCAAATATTCAATTAATTAAGTGTAATATCCAAATTTTTTGGATAAAATTTACTTTTTCAAAATATTTTCTTGAAACTTTTCTCTAATTATAAGTCCGATAGGTTTGTTTTCAATTTTGGTTTCCAGCCATGAAATAATATCTAAATACAAAAATGCCCTGCTTTGATATGGGTCTTTTTCAAATTCCTTCAATTTTTTATGCAATTTCACAAACGCCCCTTTCACTTCATGCGGATAGATATCGCCCAGTCCTCTTAAAAATTTTATCATTTCCTTTTGAACTTCGTATAAATCCTCCATTTTAATTAAAAATTTATAGGTGCTTTTTATCAGCACTTCCAAATTATAATCCAAGCCCGCTTCGTAATGTGCCACTAAGTTCAAAACCCTAGAGAAACACAATAAATCCTCACGCATTTCAAGCGATTTGTTACTGATTATTTTTTCTAAAAAGTAAATGCATTTCCTGTTTTCGCCCGCACCAAAATACATGCTGGCTATTTTGTAATAAAACACCATAACGTGATGCTCGTCAATTCTATCTTGATATTTTTTTAACTTTATCAAAACCTCTTCAATCATGGGCAGACCTTCCTGAAAACGACCTTCGGTAAAATGCAAATTGAATTTGTTGTTGTACACATACAAAAACGTCAGCCCTTCAATATTATCATCTACAGGAAACCAAGACTCTTTAGTAACAGTTTCCAATTTTGAAAGTGATTCTTTAAACTTCTCATAATGCCTGAGATAAAATAAAGATTCCAATAAATAGTGATTTCCTCTTAAAAAGAACACGGGGTTCAGCACAATCATATCTTTATTATCATAAAAAAGCGTGACCCATTTTGAAGCATATTTATAACAGGACAAAAAATCTTGAGTTAAAAAACTGTACCACAAATGTGCTTTATAAAGCCATAATTTTTCCCTAAAATTTAAAGCATTGATATCATATTTAGGAAGTCTATCATTAAAATAATCGGTTATACGCTGGGTTTCTTTTTTATTTTTTACATAACCTGTTTTTAAAAACAGTCCATATAGCTGAAGTGATAAATTGGACAGTTTACTTGCCAATACATTTTGCTGGCTCAATTCTTTTGCCTGTATCGTCAGCTCATCGGCACGACTACTCCAACTCCTTGTAATGTACTGCGATTCTATCACTTTTTCAAGTTCTACAATTTCTGAAGCAATATTTTTTTCTTCATTGGCAATGGCCAAGCTTTTGGCTTTATCTAATATTTTTAAGCTTTGTTTGTACAAGCCTTTGTGATAGAGAATAGTAGCAAAATCAAGTTGTTCTCGTATTTGAATCCTAACATTTTGATGCGAAGGATTCAATCGTAAACTGATTAAAATCTGCTTATACAAATGTGCTTTTAAATTAGATAATTGCTGTTTTTTAACAATGCCCTTTTTTAAAATAACGGCTTCATCATAAGCGGGAAGCTTATCTAAAATATTAAAAAGCATCAAAAATTTAGAATCTTCATTAACTCCCAATCTGCCCACATAAAGTTTAAATTGTCGCTTTTCAGATTTAGACAATGATTTTATTAGTACAAACAAATTATCTTTTTGTTCCTTTGTCATAATGATAATAACAATCTTAAGTATTTGAATTACAAATATTTAAACATACCACAAACGTGTTAAACATCGTAAAAATAATGTGATACATTCTCTATTTAGGAAACCAAATTATACATTCGTAGCACAATAAGAAAATATATTTTACTAAATGTCTGATAACATCGTTCAAATTTTTGACACTACCCTACGTGATGGCGAGCAAGTACCTGGCTGTAAACTGAATACTGACCAGAAATTGATTATTGCAGAACAACTGGATTTTTTAGGTGTCGACATCATTGAAGCAGGATTCCCTGTTTCAAGCCCTGGCGATTTCAAATCGGTAGAGGCGATTTCAAAATTGGTCAAAAACGCTACTGTTTGCGGTCTTACAAGATCTGTTGAAAATGATATAAAAGTTGCTGCCGAAGCATTAAAATACGCAAAAAAACCAAGAATCCATACCGGTATTGGCACTTCGGAATCTCATATAAAATTCAAATTTAATACTACCCAAGATGCTATTATCGAGCGTGCCGTTCGTGCCGTGAGCTATGCCAAATCTTTTGTAGAAGATGTAGAATTTTATGCCGAAGATGCAGGAAGAACCGATAATGAATACTTGGCTCGTGTGTGCGAAGCCGTTATTAAAGCTGGTGCTACCGTTTTAAATATTCCAGATACTACAGGCTATTGTTTGCCTAGTGAATATGGTGCCAAAATAAAATACCTTAAAGAAAATGTAAAAGGGATTGACAAGGCTATTTTGTCCTGCCATTGCCATAACGATTTAGGTTTGGCTACAGCAAATTCCATTGAAGGCGTTATAAATGGTGCTAGACAGATAGAATGTACCATAAACGGTATTGGCGAGCGTGCAGGAAACACGGCACTTGAAGAAGTCGTCATGATTTTAAAACAACACCCCAACTTAAAATTAGATACCAACATCCAAACTGAAATGCTTTATGGCATCAGCCAATTGGTATCTGATAATATGGGGATTTACACGCAACCCAATAAAGCAATTGTGGGCGCAAATGCGTTTGCACACAGCTCTGGAATCCATCAAGATGGTGTGATTAAAAATCGTGAGACCTACGAAATCATTGACCCGAAAGATGTGGGCGTTACAGAATCTGCCATTGTGCTTACCGCAAGAAGTGGTCGAGCTGCATTGGCTTACAGAGCAAAAAATATAGGTTATGAATTAACAAAACTTCAATTGGATGAAATTTATGTTGATTTCTTAAACTATGCAGACAACAAGAAAGAGATTGATGATAATGATATTCATAAAATCATTGAAACCAGTACTGTTTTCAGAGAAATCAATGCCTCTTCTTAAAAAATAGTTTAAAAAAACATGAAGCTACATATTGCTGTTTTACCTGGCGATGGCATAGGTCCGGAAGTGATTGCTCAAGCTGTAAAAGCCTTGAAAGCTATTGCGACGGAATTCAATCACATATTTACTTTTGAATATGGTTTGGTTGGCGTAGCAGCCATTGATAAAACCGGCAGTCCGCTACCAGAAGACACATTGGCTCTTTGTAAAAAAGCAGATACTATTTTATTTGGAGCTATCGGTTCGCCTAAATACGACAACGACCCTGATGCCAAAATAAGACCAGAGCAAGGGCTTTTAGGTTTGCGAAAAGCACTCGATTTGCACACCAATATCAGACCCATAATCGCTTATGAAGATTTATCCAATAAATCGCCATTGCGAAAAAAATGGATTAAAGATGTAAATCTTTGTTTTTACAGAGAACTTACAGGCGGTATTTATTTCGGGAAAAAAGAACTAAGTGAAGACGGCAATACGGCATCAGACACTTGTACTTATACCCGCCAAGAAATTGAACGCGTTACACACAGGGCTTTTAAAGCAGCGCAATCCAGAAAAGGAAAACTAACCTTAGTTGATAAAGCCAATGTGCTGGCAAGTTCCAGACTTTGGCGTAAAATAGTTAAGGAACTTGCTTTGGAGTATCCAGATGTGGCGGTTAATTATTTGTTTGTAGACCAAGTGGCAATGCAACTTATTTTGAACCCAAGACAATTTGATATCATATTGATTGAAAACATGTTTGGCGATATTATTTCTGAAGAAGCTAGCGTTATCGTTGGCTCTATTGGTTTGTTGGCATCAGCTTCTATTGGCGATAAATACACCATGTTTGAACCTATTCACGGTGCTTATTTCAAAGCAACTGATAAAAACATTGCCAACCCAATTGCCGCTATTTTATCCGCAGCCATGTTGTTGGAACATTTTGATTTGCATGAAGAAGCGATCTTGGTACGCAAAGCCGTCGATAAATCATTGCAATTGCACATTACCACGCCCGATTTGAACACAAAATATGATAACATATCAACCAGTAAAGTAGGCGATTTTATTGAAGATTTTATAGGTAATCCAGAAGAAACCAACTTAAACTTTACAAACATTCACTTAGGACAGTCCACTATAATTTAATTATTTGAGTTAGTTACCAAAATTATAATTGTAGGATTTTAAAAGCGTACTTTTTACGGTGCGCTTTTTGTTTTTTTTAAGATTTACTCAAAAACCTCCTTTAAATCATCAAATTCAATCAAATTTAGGTACGCTTTTCTATTTTCATCCAAAAGATAATACTCATAAAACGGATTCGTCGATGGGATACTTTTTCCAATAGGATGGGTTTTAGACAAAATGCCAACGCCCCAATTGGTATCCACACAGCATGAATTAACAGCATCATTAAACCGCCATTTTAAAAAGGCTTTCCACGTCGTACCGTTCCAATAGCCTTGTGCTGGGGTTTTAAAAAAGCCAAAGGTTTCACGGGCATGCCATTCGGTGGGCGGATTGCAATCATGTAATACAATAAAACCGCTGTCTTTAATAAAATCGAGGGCATTTTTGATGTCCTTATCAACTTGTTCTGCATAATGCAGACCGTCAATAAAAATAACATCAAACTTGATAGCCGATGAAAGCACTTGATTATTTCTCAACTTCTCAAAAAACACATCACTGGTCATTTGAAAATCCACCGGGTTTTCCTCAAATTCCAAACCAGGGTCCACGCTATATTTTATTGAGGCTTTGATATGATTAAAATTATGGTCAGGGTTACGAACGCCGATTTCCAAATACGTGGTTTCCGCTTGGAATAAAGACAACAGAAAATTAATAATTTCCGTTCTTGAACTGGGTTTGTTAAGTTCTAGTTTGTTTTTTTTCTGTCCTTCAATATAAATAGGACTGTTCAAAAATTCTTTACCATGAATAAAGTACCAGACTAATCGTTTTAGTTTTTTCATGTTTTATTTATAATTGAAACCTATTTTCATATTTCTAATTAGGAAACTTATCTCGAATCTTATCCAAACACAAATTATGGATACTCCCAGCGTGCGTATGTTTTTTAGAGGTATCTGGCACATACGTACCATCTTGAACTTCACCGCCAATTTTTTGATAGGCTTCCCTAAACGTTTGCCCTTCTACAACCAAAGTGTTGATATTATCTACCGTGAATAAGTATTTGTACAAATCGCTATGAACATCCACATCCTTCACGATGATTTGCTGAATGGAAAAATTCAAAATATCTAAAATATCTTTCAATTCTTCAAAAGCGGCAATCATGTTTTCTTTTAATAACTGAAAATCACGATGATAACCACTTGGTAAATTGTTGGTAATCAGAATCATTTCCGTTTGAAGCGCTTGGATTTTATTGCATTTCCCTCGAATCAGTTCAAAAACATCTGGATTTTTTTTATGTGGCATGATGCTACTGCCCGTTGTCAGTTCATCAGGAAAAGACACAAACCCGAAATTCTGGCTCATGTATAAACATACATCCATAGCAAAACGTGATAACGTGTTACTTAATCCGCCTAAAGATGCGGCAATGGTACGCTCGTTTTTCCCACGCCCCATTTGAGCCGCCACCACATTGTACTTTAAGGTTGCAAAACCCATGTCTTTGGTTGTAAATTCCCTATCGATAGGAAACGAACTTCCGTAACCTGCCGCAGAACCCAAGGGGTTTTGGTCAACGGTTTTTATGGCAGCGTTTAATAAATACACATCATCAATCATCAATTCTGCATACGCTGAAAACCACAAACCAAAAGACGATGGCATCGCCACTTGCAAATGCGTATAACCGGGAAGCACATTGTCTTTATAAGTATCGGCCAACGACAATAAGGTTTCAAAAAGCATTTTGGTTTTTTCTTTGATGAGCCCTAAATTTTCTTTATAATACAAATGTAAAGCCACTAAAACTTGGTCGTTTCTGGAACGTGCTGTATGGATCTTTTTGCCCACATCTCCCAAACTTTTTGTGAGTTCGTATTCTATTTTGGAGTGTACATCTTCAAATTGCGCATCGATAACAAATGTGCCATCTTCAATTTGTGCTGCCAAAACATTCAAACCTCCAAGCAATTGCTCCAATTCTTCCGCCGATAAAATACCAATTTTTTGTAGCATTTTTGCGTGTGCTTTCGATGCAATGACATCGTATCTTGCAATGTGGCTATCAATTTCCCGATCGTTTCCAACGGTAAATTGTTCTATTTTTTTATCTATTGATATGCCTTTGTCCCAGAGTTTCATTTTGTAAAAATGTTTATTTGTTATGCGTTGATTTGTTTAAACGATTACACGATTCAATAATTCAACATAAATTTGTATGCCTTCTTCAATTTCATGTAAATGAATGTACTCATCTGCTGAATGCGAACGTGTACTATCGCCTGGCCCTAATTTTAATGACTTACAGGACAACCATGCTTGATCAGACAAGGTTGGAGACCCATAAGGCGTTCTGCCCATGGCCATACCTGCCTGTACCAAAGGGTGTTCCATAGGAATGGACGAGGAATTCAAATGTAAACTTCGTGGTATGATGCTATCACACGGCGCATTTTTTTGTAAAAATTCTGCAATTTCTGCATTGGAATATTTATCGTTTACACGAACATCAATAACCATTTCCAAATCTGCCGGTACCACATTGTGCTGCTTTCCTGCATTGATTTGGGTAACCGTTAATTTTACATCCCCCAATGCTTCGGAGCCTTTATCGAATGTTACATCTTTAAACCATTGTAATACATCTATGGTTTTGTAAATGGGATTATCATCGTTTGGATGTGCGGCATGGCTTGCTGTTCCTATTACTTTAGCATCAAAAACTACCAAACCTTTTTCCGCAACCGCTAAATTCATTAAGGTAGGTTCACCCACAATGGCCACATCAATTTTTGGAATTATTTTCAGCATACTGTTCAAGCCGTTCGGCCCACTACTTTCTTCTTCTGCGGAAGCTACCAAAATCAAATTGTATTTTAAATCTTTTTGACTATAAAAATAAGTGAAAGTAGCAATTAACGACACCAAACAGCCACCAGCATCATTACTGCCCAAACCATATAATTTACCATCTTCTACAATGGCTTTTAACGGATCTTTTGTGTAAGCTGAATTGGGTTTTACAGTATCATGATGCGAATTGAGCAACATATTTGGTTTGTTTTCATCATAATATTTATTGACTGCCCAAACGTTGTTTTTGGTTCTTTTATAAACGACATTATAACGTTTAAACCAATCTTCAATATGTGACGCTGTTTGGTCTTCTTCGGAAGAAAAAGATTGCGTTTCAATAAGTTTTTTGAGTAACGCAATAGCATCATTTGTTAATTCTTGTTGCGTCATTTTTTATAAGGTTATTTTTGTAAAATTATCATTCGTTTTGGTCAACATTGCTATGTTTCCCATCTTTATGGTGTTTACACCATTCCGCAAGGCTTCAAAACAATTCTCTAGCTTAGGGAGCATACCATCTGCAATAATGCCTTTTTCCAATAATTCGTTGTATAATTTGGAATCTATATGTTTTATGACTGAATTCTTATCATTGATATCCTCTAAAACACCATTCAATTCAAAACAGTAATACATGGATGTTTCGTATAATTCGCTCATACCAATAGCGACCTGTGAGGTAATGGTATCGGCATTGGTGTTTAACAATTGGCCGTTGCCATCGTGGGTAATGGCACAAAAAACGGGTGTAAAATCAGCTCGGATCAATGTATCAATAGATTCGTGAGCTACTTTTTTAACATCACCCACAAAACCGTAATCGACTTCTTTTACAGGTCTTTTTTCAGAAGATATACTATTTAAATCTGCCCCCGTCAACCCAATGGCATTAGTGTTTAAGGCTTGCAATTTTGCAACGATATTTTTATTGACCAAACCACCGTAAACCATGGTTATGACTTCCAAGGTTTCAGCATCTGTAACACGTCTACCGTTGACCATTTTAGATGCAATGCCCAATTTCGAAGCGATGGCCGTGGCACGTTTTCCGCCGCCGTGCACCAAGATTTTCTTTCCTTCTAAATTAGAAAATAATTTTAGAAAGGCATCTAAAGAAGCTTCGTCCTCAATGATGTTCCCTCCTATTTTCACTATGGATAATTTTTCCATTATTTCTTCTTTAATTTCGTCAAGTTGAACTTGCATGTGCTGAATTTATTTCGGTATTTCAGCTTTTCATCACGTTTATTTCAGTTTGATATCACTCTGAAATAAATTCAGAATGACGATACATCATAACTTATAAATTTTCCAATATTTTTTTAAGCACTATCTGCGCTGCATACGTTCTGTTATTGGCTTGCTGAATGACCAAAGAATTTTCACTATCTAAAACCGCATCAGCAACTACCACGTTTCTTCTAACTGGCAAACAATGCATGAATTTGGCATTATTGGTCAATTTCATTTTTTCAGCAGTTACCGTCCAATCCAAATCAGAATTCAATATTTTTCCGTAATCCTTATACGAACTCCAATTTTTGGTATAAATAAAATCGGCATTGGAAAAGGCTTCCTTTTGATTGTAAATAATAGGCGTATTTCCTGTAATTTCAAGATTCAAATCATAACCTTCGGGATGCGTGATTACAAATTCCACATCCATTTTTTGCATCGCCTGTATAAAACTATTTGCAACCGCGTGCGGCAATGCTTTTACGTGCGGTGCCCAAGTAAGCACCACTTTAGGTTTTGGTGTTTTTGAAAATTCTGAAATGGTAATCGCATCGGTCAAACCTTGCAAGGGATGCCCTGTGGCACTTTCCATATTCACAATAGGCACAGAAGCATATTTTATGAAGGCATTCATCACATGCTCACTTTCATCTTTGGCTTTATCCGTCAACGTAGGAAAGGCACGTACAGCAATAATGTCGCAATATTGCGACACGACTGCCGCAGCTTCTTTAATGTGTTCTGCCGTACCACCGTTCATCACCGAGCCATCTTCAAACTCAATGCCCCATGCATCGCCCGATACATTCATCACAATCGGGTTCATGCCTAAATTTAAAGCGGCTTTTTGGGTGCTTAAACGTGTTCTCAGGCTGCTATTGAAAAACAACAATCCAATGGTTTTATGAGCACCTAAAGCTACGTACTTTAATGGGTCGGCTTTTAATGCTTTGGCATCTTCAATCCAAGAATTGATGTTATCGATATCGTGTATGGATGTGTAATTCTTCATGCTACTTTTTTATTTTATTCTGGTAAACGGCACGTTGTTATTCATGGCATTCATTATAAAATGATCTTCTAATCCGTTTACTATCCATGTTTCTATATTCGCTTTTTTAGCTACCGAAGCTGCCTCTATTTTTGATTGCATGCCACCGCTACCATGTGAGGATTTAGAATCTACCACTTGATTGATAAGCGCATCAATATCTGTAACCTCTTCAATAGTTTCCGGAGTTTTATTTACCATCGATTCTTTAGTATAAATCCCGTATGTGTTGGTGGCAATGATAAACAAATCGACTCCTAAAAGCGAGGCCGTTAGGGCTCCTAATTTATCGTTATCCCCAAACTTGATTTCATCGGTAGCTACCGTGTCATTTTCATTGATAATGGGAATGTAATTGTTATTGACCAACACGTTGATAGTATTTACGATATTGACCTTACTTTCTTTTTTTTCAAAATCTGAATACGATAACAAGCATTGCGAGGTCAACAAACTATGCTCTCTAAAAATCTCTTGGTATATGCGCATCAAATGGGGCTGTCCAATAGAAGCCAAAGCCTGTTTTACAAAAATTGTCTTTCGGTTGCTTTCTAATTTTACAAATTGCTTTGCAACGGCAATGGCTCCCGAGGATACAATAATAAACTCGTGCGTGTCCTGCAATTGTGCAATTTGAATGGCAATATCCTCAATCTTCCCTCTGGAAATATTATCGGTTTCTTTGGTCAGGGTATTAGAACCTATTTTTAGTAAAACCCGTTGTTTCTTTTGCGTCATTATCTTGTTTGTCCCGTACCGTGAACATACCATTTATTGGTTACTAAATGCTGAAGGCCTATAGGCCCACGTTGATGTAATTTATCGGTGCTAATCGCCAATTCGCCACCCAACCCTAATTGGCTGCCATCGGTAAACCGCGAGGATGCATTGTGATACACCGCAGCGTTATCCACATTTTCCATGAATGTTTGGGCTTCGTTTTCATCGGTAGTCACAATGACTGAAGAATGTCCGCCAGAATATTTATTTATCATCGTAATGGCATCTCCATTGGAATCAATTTCTGCGATAGCGATTTTAAAGTCCAAAAACTCCTCATACCATGTGTTCTCTGAAGGAATGGCTTCAATAAATTTTGAAAGATTTTCATCACCTAAAATCTGAACTTTAAATTTCTTTAATTTTGAAATCAATGTCTCTATAAATGCATCTTTATTCGGAAGGTTTTTATCAATCAAAACTTTGTCAATAGCATTACAAGCTGATATTTTTGCTGTTTTTCCGTTGATAATAAGTTTTAAAGCTATATCCAAATCGGCATCTTTATGCACATACACAAAATTATTGCCACGCCCACTAATGATGACAGGGCAAGTCGCATGCTGTTTTACAAAAGCAATCAGCCTTTCACCACCACGGGGCACGATCAAATCCAGTTTTTGTGTTGGCTTTTCCAAAAATGCTTGGGTTTCTGTTCTGTTGAATTGCAAATACTCCACCCAATCTGTTGAAGCACCATGTTCTTTTAAAGCTTGATGCCAAAGTTCCACAATTTTCAGATTAGAGTTTAAGGATTCCTTGCCGCCTTTCAACACAATTTTATTACCTGATTTAAATGCAATACCAGCAGCCTCTACCGTAACATCGGGTCTGGATTCATAAATAATCATGACCGTTCCAAACGAGGCGGTTTTATTATAAACCTGCATACCGTTCTCATGTTTAAAACGAAAACGTTCCACACCAACAGGATCTTCTTGAGAAGCCAAATGGGTTACGGAAGCAATCATGTCATCTACTTTACCATCATCCACTTTCAAACGGTCGTACATAGAAATATCATCACCTTTGTATGCCTCCAAATCGCCTTTGTTAATCTTGATAATAGTGGCTCTTTCTTGCCCTAAAAGCTGAGCCATTTTAAGCAAAATGGCATTTCTTGTTTCTATGGATAGTAATGTGTTCATCTTTTTTAAATTTTCAGTTTGCAGTCTTCAATTTTCGGTAAAAACTGAAAATATTAACTCTGCAT